>JBBQMA010000272.1:0-4471 GCA_038328415.1 Chitinophagales bacterium
GAGATTATTCGCGGTGCCTAGAGCAATGGTCTTTTTTGAGTGGAGTTCATAATTTAGAGCATGTAATGTATCAATTACATCGATGCCGAGACAACTGAAATCTTCTGGTAATTTTACCGGCGAAAGTATTCCTTTTCGTCCGGTAGACATTTGGGTGGTATTAAAAAAGGTTAACGGATATTGGGTGGCTACGGAATGGTCTGGATTGAAATAAAGGGCCTGAATAGGCAAAAACTGGTAATTGGGTATTTTTTTATCAAGCCTTGGCACCTGGACCATCGCGTCCGTTGTCGCCATAGGTTGGAAGGTCTCCTCAACCGAAAGACCTTTGCCATCCAGGGCATGAAGGAAGGCTGTGTTTTCTTCTATTTGCAAGCGCAGGTTGCGACCTGTACGTCGGGGTACCGGCGAAAGCGAACGTATTATATCCTTGATAAATAAGTCAATAAGACCGCCAGTTACAAAATTATTTTTGAAAATATTTCCAGCCAATTGCGTCGATATTCGGTCTTTTGTTGCGTCGTCCAGTCTAGCATCTTCTGCATATTTCAGCCATTTAATCCAGGAAGAGCTGCCTACTGAACTACCCGAAACAGTAGAGATGGCAAAAACGTGATTGGAGAATTGATAATTGGATGCAGAGTCCAGGAGGGTGAGCATTTTCGTGGTCCAGAATCCGGCCCGGCTTCCTCCGCCCTCTCCTGCTACCAGATATATTCTATAAGGAGATGAATCGGGGTCGGCTGTCAGCAACCTGTCTTCAAACCATTTTGTTGTATATGTCTCCAGATCTGGTCGGTCAGGTACACCGGCTTTGTTTACAAGATAGATATAGTGACCATTCGACGGATGACAACTGAGATAAAAACCGAGAACAATCAGGACAATAAAAAATATAAACCGATATCCGGATGATAACGATTTAAACCAATAGGACAAAAAATTAAATCCGAAAATATAGACCGTTATTAAAAAAACAAAGACGGGGATAGTGGTCATGTGCAAGGCATTGAACCACAACGCCAAGGCGATCACATTGAGGGTTATAAAGATTGCTGCGAAGCGATATATCCTGTTGCCCCAATTTTTTAATCGCTGAAGTTGATCTTTATCTTCTGCCAGTTCGAAGCCCATTTCCCAGCGGTGTAAAATGCCAAAGACCAAAAGCGCCACAATGAGCAAGGCATTACCCATGATCGCATAGGCGTATTCCGGTTTTTCTGGAAAAGTATTGAACACGGAAACAAAGACGACAGGTATGACGACCAGGCAGGCTACTAAGGCATATGCAATATTTCGTATTCTGAGGGTGCTATATATAAATGCGAAAAGGCTACAGATTAAAAAAAGATTGATAAAAATATTGAAAAGAAGGTAACCGGTAAAGGGCACATTTTGTATTCGAATAACCCATATAAATGCCAGACCATAAAATAAAATTGGAAGTATGGCCATTATCCGTAAATAATGGGAGGACATGCTTAACAAGGGGCGATCTGCTTTGGTGGTCCGTGTGCTTGGATCCGCTTCCATGGCCTTGAATTCTGCCAGTTTTTTAAACTCGTGATCCAGGTATATTTTGGGAATGGCCCAGATACTGAAAGCGGTGAGTATGAGCATGAGCAGGAACCAGCCAATACGCACAATGCTACTCATCCAGATGCCCTTGCCTTCCGGGTGGAGCATATTGTAAATCAGGTCTTTTCCCTGATCCATACCTACCAATAAATATACCGGCAGGATAAATAGCAACAAGATGATACCGTGGCGCCAGGAGTAGCGTAAAATATTAAAGACCTCATCCGATAAGGTATCCCAACCTCCATCTTTGCCAAAACGACTTAATCCTGAAGTCAAGGCTTTCCATATGGCCTTGCTTCGTTCTACTAGCGTTAGATCCTGATTATAAAAGACCGGATACCAAAGGGATGCTTTATCCATGGGGAATAGTGATTGAAGTGACTAGATCAAAATCGGACAGTGAATCCATAAGTGGCTACCTGGGTCTACGAACTAGCCAGAGTGGTTCGCCGTATATTTGTTCAAAATTAAATATCATTGCTTTTTCTGCTCCGATCTGGTTATGATTGCGATCCAGTAAGGCCTGCACTTCAAGGTATCCTGTGATGTTGCCTATGGATTGAATTGCACTCGGTTTGAGATAAGCCGTAAGATTCATATTTCGGGTCGTCTCCTTATAGTTTACCTTTTTATTTTTTCCGGTTACCGTCACCCTTTTTTCAGCTTTAAATGCGGTTCGTTTGATAACGGTTTCATTTAATTGTAAGGTGTCCGAGATGATTTGTCCATAGTAAATATGAATAAGTTCATAAGCACTTGAATCCGGAGCTAATTTTTTTCCTTTTGCCGTAATGATGGCCACAGGTTGTCCAATGTATAGTTGTGTTGAATCGGAGCTCTGGTTATTATTGGCCAACCAGGCTTCTATTGTATGAAATTTATTTGGCCGGACCTTGCCCATATCATTGAAAAATAATATTTTTTTATGGAGCTTACTATAGTCCGTCATTAACGCCATCTCTTCGACATTATTTTTAAAATAAGTCAGTTGGCGCATATTGAGTGCGTACCTGGTATAGGATAGGCTATTAAAAATGGAGTCATGTTTATTGTACTCAATGGCTGATGACAAACTCGGAATAGTGAAATACCGGGTTTGACATGAGGATAACAGGCATGCCCCCACACAGCTCAGGACGATAGTTGATTTAGCGCACTTCGAAAGGGCTGAAATAATTGATGCCATAAAAAATGCGGTTTATATCGTTGTTAGGATGAAGCGGATCGCGTTTCAATACATGAATGATATCCTGAAACGCATAAAAGCGTTCCCGTTTATAGTCTCTCAGCGAACCAATGATGCCTATATTCGCTGCAAATTGCTGATCAAAATAATACCGAAATGCATAGGCGGAGGAATTAAAACTGTTGGCAAAGTGCCGGTCGTTTTGCAAATTAAAACCATGTTATCCGGCTTCTTTGGTCTCCGCGCTCTCAAATAAATCATAATCCTGTACATCCGTACCGAGTATGCTCCCCAATTCGAAAACTAATTTGTGATAGCCGGTAAACTGATCAAAGGTGAATTCCCATTGATTGTATTCTTCCTTCGTGTGGTAATAAAAGCCACCGCCACCGCTCCACCAACGATCAAATCCATCACCCAGTCCGCTGACCAAGTCTGCTGTAATAAGGAGCGGAGATAGAAGGACGTTCCAATACCAGGGTCGGTCCCATCCAAATCCTTTTCCGATGATCGGTCCGCCGTCATTGTAATAATTTATGGACAAGCGATCTGTAGTAAAGGATATGGCGCCGACGGTTTGACGTCGGCCTTTATTATTGAGTATAAAATTAGTGGAAATGATACCTGCATATTTGGCATTGTGCCGCAGGTTATAGAACGGCGTGTTGTTGATGGTTTGCAACTGCTTGAGATAGGGCAGGTGATCATGCAGGATGCCAAGGGAGAAGGTGGTGGTCAGATCAATCTGGTTGTCCTGGTAAAGGACATTTAAACTGTTGCCCAGTGATTTATTGTAAATGGCTACATTGATCCCAATGTTAAATAATCCATTTGTTTTGTCCAGACTTTTGTGGATGAACAACCGGTTGGATGCATTGAAGCCTGCGTACGCTTTAATGCCAGGGAAATTATTTTTGAAGGCGTGGCCGCTTAAATTTTTATTTAAGTTAATCGTGGTGCCCACGGATGCCTGATACCAGGATTCAATAACTTGACCTCGGACGCTGCTTGAATGGCACAGCAATACGGATAAAACAAATACTTTCCATTGGCTAGAGAAGATGTTGCGCATTAGGAGCAGTGCTTTGATCCCACCAAAAGTAAACTATTCTATCTTATTAGTTTATATATTGACGAAAAAACTATCAAAAATGAGGATAGAAAGGAATGTTCAATTAAAATCCAAGGGCTAATCGAAGGACCCATCGCTGATGGGTGAAGCTGACATCTCTATGGATATCTCCTCCCCAACCGGTAGTTTCAACACTTTTAAAATGACCACGGTAAAAAATATAGCCCATTTCCAATGCAAGGAACGCCCGGCCGACATGACCAATCCGGAATCCTACCAGTGGATTAACGAACAAGCCGGGGGTGTAAGATCTTTCCACTTCACCCCAGTCAAAAAGTATTCCTGGACTCCAGGTCGAAAACCCGGTTCCTGCCCGCAACAACGTATATGGGATGTATTTTTTTTTAGACCAGTCACTCCGCCATTCAGCGAAGAGGGGGTAGAGATGCTCGTATTCATTAAAATTGAATCGATATATACCTGATCCCAATCCAAACTGCAGCTTGGGTTGTAATCGGTAGCCTCCTGCCGCATCGATTAGATACAAGCCATTATCTGCACTAAAACCCAAGCCCAGGGCACCACTTCCGTAAAAACCAGGTTCTGTTTTAAGTGGCATTGTTCGGCGGCTA
>JBBQMA010000273.1:0-4444 GCA_038328415.1 Chitinophagales bacterium
GCGCACGGGATGCTGTTGTATTTTTATCAACCAGCTTCGCGAGAAAATTGGTGTCCTCTTTGGAAATCCGGAAACGACCAAAGGCGGCAATGCACTGAAATTTTATTCAACTCAGCGGTTGGATATCCGGCGTTCTGGTCAGGCTCTTAAGGACAAGGAAGGAAATGTGGTCGGCAACCACGTCAAGGTCAAAGTGGTGAAGAACAAGCTTGCCCCACCCTTCCGCGTGGCGGAATTTGATATCATGTTTGGTGAGGGAATTTCTAAAACCGGTGAATTGGTTGACCTGGGAGTTGATCATAACATCATGGAGAAAAGCGGTTCATGGTATAGTTATGAAGGAACCAAGATTGCTCAGGGCCGTGATGGCGCCAAACAATTCCTCATGGATAATCCTGAACTTGCCATGGAGATTGAACAAAAGTTGAAGGATAAACTTCACCAGGGTACACTTACGGTAAAAGTGGAAATTGAAGATAGGGACGCTGAAGCATAGATCTTTGAAAGGGACCGTTCAGACATGTATGTTCTGAATTTGTCATTGTCGTTGTTCCTTTTAAGCAATATTGAAGTTGAAAGGCCTTGCATGGGTTCAGGGCTTTTCAACTCCATGGTTCATACGTTTTTTACCACCGGGTTTGTCGGTTTTATCAGGTTTGTCAGGTTCATATTAGCGTGGTCCTGGAGCTCAAAGACTTTTCCGGAGGGATGATAGGACAATATTTGAAATGAAGAGGGTTGATTTCAGGAGTGAATGCCGGCACCATACGCCCCTTTGAAAATTTGGGGACTTCCGCCGGCTTATAGTCAAAGGGCATTTGATTGTTCATAAAACTGAACTATTTCCAACTCGTCATTAGAGACCCAATCAGTAGATCGTTATTTGTATAGAGGACCATATCCCCGTGGATGAATGATGAATGTTTCATGCCTTGTACGTGAAGCGGAGTGTGACAACGCTGTATGATTATGTCTCGATTATAGTAGCTTTTTGCACCGTTATAGGTTTCATTTTACGCTCCGGTTCATTTCAGGGGCAATATATCTTTTGAGAACATTGGTATAATTCTGCTTGTTTCTTTCCGGGTTTGTAAGGGGTTAAGTATATAAGCTAATTATTTGTTAGCCAGCAGGCAGTTTGTCTTAACAGCTTTTTTACTTTTGTGATCGAATTAAACGGGCCCCATTTGCGTTATGGACATTATGATGAAGTGGATATCTATTTCTTTTACAGTATTACTTTGGGCAGCCAGCTTTTCCCGGATTTATGCTCAAGACATGGAATTGCGCCGTGTAGTTATTGACGGCAAGGCCTATCCGGTCCTAATCAGTGGGGGCGATACCATGATCATTGCTGACCTTAAGGAGGTAACGGTGAAGTCAACCCGGGTTTTTGCGAGCAAGGAGGAGGAGGCATTGTATTATAAGTACCGTCGGTATGCAGTAAAGGTGTATCCTTATGCAGTGGAAGAGATTCGTATTTTTCGGAACATGGAGGAGCAATCTGGGAAAATGAAACGTCGGGAACGGAAGAAGTTCGTAAAGCAGATGCAGGATCAACTGAAGAATGAGTTTGAGGAGCCGCTGAAGAATCTCTCCAAGACCCAGGGTATGATCTTGGTGAAGATGATTGAAAAGGAGCAGGAGGATTCCATGTATGATCTGGTTAAAGGGGTGAAGGGTGGCTTTACAGCAATGTATTGGAACACATTTGGTTACTTTTATGGGTACCGTTTAAAGCAGCCTTACGAAGAGGGGCAGGACCACATACTTGATATGGTCCTTCGGGATTTTAATATCTCCTTTGATGTGGATAATCCGGATTTCAAGCTGCCGGAGAACTACAAATCCAGTGGCGCCAAGACAAGTGCAACCAAAGAAGGCAAGAAGTTTGGATTGGGGCGTTAAAATGAGCAATTAGTCATTTGAAGGGTATAGCGGGAGATAGAATAGATTGATTACCCTTAGTTGAAATGGATATTTGTATGCTCATGCCATCTCCTAGACAGAATTACGTTAAGGAATCAGTCATTTTTAAATTATTTTACTGTTTAGCAGGATCGGTAAAGGGCAGGCACAATTGGAAAACTATAATGTTTCTCATACGTTAGAATCAGATAAGTATAAATTGGGATGCAGCATTTCTCTTTACGGGTATTGATTTTACAAGGTTTTCTTGTTTGCAGTTTCAATGCAACCGGTCAGGAATTGGATGCATTAAGTCAGTTTACGCTATCGGCCAATGATGGCAAAGTGATTATCGAGTGGACTATCGCCAGAGGAAACACCTGCCAGGGTGTGGGTATATTTCGATCGGCAGATAGTATTCAATTTGAGCAGATCGGAGAAATTTCAGGTATTTGCGGGAGTAATGAAACCTCTATCAGTTATTCATTTGTCGATGAACAACCAATAGCTAACGCTATAAATTATTACAAACTTAGCTTGGGATTTTTAGGTGAATCCCAAATATTGGACATTCATGTGATCGTATTTGATGGAACTAACTTTCAAATTCGTCCAAACCCTATAAGGGATTTAGGTCAGATTGTCTTTAAAAATGACCAGAATGTGCCACATGATTTAGTGGTTTATCAGGATGATGGACGATTACTGTTTACTCAACAAGGCAATCAGGATTTCTTTCAACTGGATCTCAGGGCTTATCCGGCGGGCGTCTATCGTTTTGTAATTAGGCATAAACAAAGCGGTCACATTACGTCAAGTGGCAACATTTTGCGACAGTGACTTCACACGGATTTGCGACCAACTTTGAGCCCAAGTTATTATTGGATCACAATTTTACGCGTCCGAATCTGCTGACCATTATTCCAATGGATAATATAAATTCCGGGTTGCATTGATCCTGTAGGGACAATAATTTCATGGCCTGCCGGAGCAAATTGTTGAATAATCATTCGCCCGCTCAGGTCTGCCAATATCAAATTCCCATCAATTTCGGGACATTCGATATATAGTTGGTTGTTTATATTTTTGGCCAGTAAGCCAACCATTTCAGACTGATCACTGGAAGTAGAAGACGGTCCTGACTCGGAGATAAACAGGGATTTTGTAGCAGAGCCATCACCAGAAGAATTACTATTCCCGTTAGCTGCAACACCTGATGCATAAAATCGAACTTCGCCGGAGTTGGCAGCAGGTGCTACCCACTGCAGGCTAAAGGTGTCTTTCAGGGAGGGGAAAGTATGTTCAGGATATTTTCGATCATTGACGGTACGGATGCTGATTCCTGTTGGAGCCCCTTGGAAGGTTCCTGCCTGTGCATCGCCGTTCGGAAAAAGAGCGACTGCCTGAAATCCAAAGAGAGATGCATTGGCATTGGCATTAACGATGACACGGAAGGTATAGGTTTCACCTGGTGTGTAGGAAGAGACGGGTTGGTCAGCAGCTAATAATTTAATATCCAGTGAAGGATTGAAATTGCCCTGGCTATGGCAGGCCTGACAGGGACCGGGGCTCAGTGGACTGCCTGTCCTGTCTAATTTTTGCACAAGAGCGGCACCACCGGCATTACCCCAAAAGAGTGTTAACGTCAGCAGTGCGCCAAAAACGGCCAAAACAAGGGTTGATAATTTGAACATAAGTAAATGGTTAGGTATAGGTATGAAGCTTTGTTAACTCTATAATTATAAGAAAGGTTTATTAGAATTAGAATAAAATGGACGAACTGTCCCATAACTGACAATTTTAAGGAAGGAATCGTGCACAGTCAAATCAAGGAAAGCAGGAGATATAAGCAACCATTCATGCTTCACTAGGAGTCCTTAATTTAAAAATCCCTTTTCAGGATGTTTCCCCATTACTCCTCTATAGAAGTCCGTAATGGTTGCCATATCTTTATCGGTGTCCTCTCCCGGGTAAAAAAGGGGTCCAAAGGCTATCAATTTATGAGCATAGTCAAAGCGACAAATGAGAATGGGTGCATTTGCTTTTTTTGCCATAAAATAAAACCCTGTTTTTAGCTTTTCCACTTTTCTCCGTGTACCCTCGGGTGCTATGGTTATAGCAAAAGAAGTGTGCCTGTTGAAAATGTCGACTACGGCATCTACGATATTTCCCCTTTTTCGACGATCTACCGGATACCCACCCAGCCAGCGCATAATCCATCCAAGCGGAGGGTAGAAAAGAGTATGCTTACCGAGAAACCTGATTTTTTGCCCTAGGGCTTTTCTAACCAGGAGACCCAGCGGAAAATCCCAATTAGAGGTGTGCGGCCCTGCGGCAACGATATATTTTAATGGCGGAACTTCCGGAAAACCGGTGATTTTCCATCCCAAAATGGAAAGAATCCAGATGCTTAGTCGTTTTCCCATGCTCTTTTGCACGAAATATCGAAATTATCCCTTTGTTTTGCTCTATGGTGCGGATATTTTTATTTGGGTTGCTTTACATTCCCGGGATTTTGGTAGCTCAGGGGGTTCAG
>JBBQMA010000274.1:0-4429 GCA_038328415.1 Chitinophagales bacterium
AATTCCGAGGCGGACCATATCAAACTGATATTGTTTGAAACGACGAATGCCAGCGGAGTTTAGCAAATGCCGTAAAGGTTTATAACCTAATCCGGCTTCGATCATGTCACCCAATTCATTAAACCGTTTTGCTTGTCGGGCTGTAAAATCATCATGTATGGGATTGGCACTTGCCGCTAGGTGAGACATAACAGAGGCCACCCGGATTTGTGGCGTATTCCTGAGGATTTTGATAAGCGCCGGAAACTCTTCTTTTGAAAAACCTAACCGGTTCATGCCGGTTTCCAGTTTGATATGAATAGATACCGTTACGTCTGAAACAGATAAGAAATTCAGGAGATGTTGGAACTGATTGTGTGAGTGAATTTCCGGTTCAAGCCCGTATTTCAGAATCATAGAAAATGCAGATTCGTCCGGATTCATTACCAGTATGGGTAATCTGATTCCGGCCTTACGCAACTCGATCCCTTCATCCACATAGGCCACCCCAAGATAATGGACCCGCTGAAAGGCAAGCCAACGGGCAATTTCTGTACTTCCGCTACCATAAGCGGAAGCTTTGACCATGACCAATATGCGGGTCGATGATTCAAGTAAACCTGAATAATAACAAAGGTTGTGGGACATGGCTCCAAGGTCTACCTCAAGCCGGGTCCGATGGACTAGTCGCACAAGCCTGTGACTAATTTGCTCAAAAGCAAACCGTCGGGCTCCTTTCAGCAGGATGGCTGTCTGATGAACGGATTCGAGGGGTGTCGACGAAAGGAAGCTTTGGGTGTCTTTATATATATCTACTTTCGGATGATCGGCGAGGTGCGATACTATACCGGATATATGATCCCCGATTAGCGTGATCCGGTTATAATGAATCTGGTTGAGTAATCCTGCAATTCGGGCGTTCAATGATTGCGAATCCAATCCGGTTTCATCCAGGTCAGATAAGATGATCCAACCCTCCCGATTGCCTCTTCGTTGGTCGAAAAAGGAAAGTGCAATGCGCAGTCCTTCCAGATCAGCATTATAGTAATCGTTTATGATTAAATTATTATTCCAGCCCTCTCTGGTCTCCAAACGCATGGTTATTGCCGGCAAATTTGCCAACCGTTCTTGTAGGACCTCATTCGCCAATCCTATTTCAAGGCCCAAAAGCAAACAGGTTATACTGTTTTGACGCGCGGCTTCATCTGTAAAGGGTATTGTATATGTATGACGGGATCCTTTATACTTGTAAGTAATCCGAAGTCGTTCGGGTAGGGACTCTACCTGTACAATCTCAAGATCTGCAGGTCCGTTTTCTGACCACGTCACAAGTCGCCCATTTAGGCTTTCAAAGGCTTTAGGATATTCATCTATTAGTGATTGTGGAACAATAACCGTTTTGCTATTAGAAAATAAGGTTAATTTTTCAAGCAACTTCATCTCCCGGTCAACAAAGCCTTCATCATGTGCACTTCCCAGACTTGTAAGGACACCTATGTCAGGGCGAATCATCTGTTCTAGTCGGCTCATTTCTCCAGGCAACGATATTCCGGCTTCAATAAGTGCCATTTGGTGCTCCGTACTGGCAAGCAGCAGCGATAATGCAACACCTACCTGACTGTTATAACTTCGAGGGCTTCGGGACACAACAAGGTCATCTTTTAACAGCGTGTAGAGCCATTCCTTTACTATCGTCTTTCCATTACTGCCCGTTATGCCTATAATTGGATATGTCAATTGGCACCTGTGTCCACTTGCCATTGCCTGAAGGGCGACCAACGTATCCGGAACTATTAAAAAAGAACAATCCGGCTGTGGTTTTGCAGGGAGATGGTCAACGACAAATGCCCTTATTCCGGCCTGATAGGCTTCATTGATATATAAATGACCGTCATGCCGTGGTCCGCGAAGGCAAAAGAATAAGCTGGATTGCGGTTGGAAAATCCGCCGGCTGTCTATGGATACTTCAGCGAAAGAGGTACCTGGGGGTTGATTTGGGTACCAATTTCCGTTAGAAATCCAACTACTTTCGAGCTTTGTATTCATAGCACGTCGCGTCCTATATCCTTTCGGTAAAATGCACCCTCAAAAGTGATTGTTTCAGCAAGTTGATAGGCTTTTGACAGGCTGCCTGGTAGATCATCCCCAACGGCAGTGCAGGCGAGCACGCGTCCTCCGGCAGTTATTAGTTCATCGCCATGCATCGCTGTGCCTGCCTGAAAGATCATTCCATCAGCGTCAGCCACTTGATTTGCACCCGATATAATCCTGCCTTTAGGATAATCTCCGGGATATCCTTCTGAAACCATCATTATGGTGGCAGCATGTTTGGTTGAAGTCTCTGCAGGTACTGTGTCCAGGCGATTTTCACCCATTGCTACTAATAATTCAATCAAATCGGTTTTGAGCAGGGGCATGACTACTTCCGTTTCCGGATCACCCATACGGCAGTTGTATTCAATGACAAAGGGATCATTTCCCACCATAATCAACCCAATGAAAATAAATCCCTGGTAGGGAATACGTTCAGCTTGCAGACCATTTATTGTAGGTTCGATAATGCGTAGCCTCACCTTTTCCATGAGCGCGGAGTTCACGAAAGAAACCGGTGAAACGGCACCCATTCCGCCTGTGTTGGGACCGGTATCCCCTTCACCTATACGTTTGTAGTCTTTGGCAATGGGTAGCACCTGATAGTGCCTGCCATCGGTAAGTACAAAAACTGAAAATTCAACCCCTTCGAGAAACTCCTCAAGGACAATCGTTTGACCGGCAGTGCCAAATTGGCCGCCAAACATATCCTGAATTGTTTTTTCTGCTTCCTGCTTTTGGTTTAATATTACAACACCTTTTCCAGCAGCAAGGCCATCAGCTTTGATTACATAAGGTGGTTGGAAGGTATCCAGAAACGAAATGGCCTCCGCTTCCCTGTCAGTCGAAAATTCACCAAACCGCGCCGTAGGTATATCCCATCTGGACATAAACCCTTTTGCAAATGCTTTGCTTCCCTCCAGGCGTGCTCCCAAAGCACCGGGTCCGCAGATAATCATATTTTTCAGGGATGGTATTTGGCGCAAATAATCGGTGATTCCCCGGACCAAAGGTTCTTCAGGACCAACGATAAGGAGATCAATTTTTTCAGAATGGCAGCATGTGGCTATACGCTGAAAATCGAGTAGGTTTAATGAGACGTTAGTGCCAAACCTGGCCGTGCCGGGGTTGCCCGGCGCTATATATAGTTTTCCACATAATGGGCTTTGGGTAAGTTTCCAGGCCAGGGCGTGTTCCCGGCCCCCACTGCCGAGGAGAAGGACATTCATACTTTTTTGACAAAGGTAGACATACACCTTCAGTGTCGAAATGGAATTCCCGGTTCTTACAAAAGAATCCTCGTACCTGCAAGGATACTCATGGAATTAATTCGATCCTGGTTGGGGCCCAGCGATTTTTTAAATGGGTTGTGCTGATAGTTCGGTTCCACGAAAAGACTAACTCGACTATTGAGATGCTTCTCCAGCCCGATCCCTAAATCCAGTGTCAGGTAATAATTTTCTTCGAGGGTACCTCCTTCAAACAAACCATCCGCAAATCGTTTTTGGCTGGTCTTTGAGGGGTGGCTAGGCGCTGGTATTTCACCCGGTAATGGAGGATTCGCTCCGGGCAAAAATTGTTGTTTCCGATCATAATTTGCTTGAAATGCAAAATGACAGGTTCCTCCGGACATGGCATACAGGTGCCAGCTTCCCAGGCGGGCCACAGACCGGCTAATTTGCACGCCGACACTCAGCATATTCAATTCAATATTCCGGATGCTTTCTGTAAAATAGCCGCGCAGTAGATCGCCGTCAAATACTTCGGTGTATGGTTTGGGCAAATAATATAAATGGCGGTATCCCAATTGCATCATAAGGCCCCATTTAGGGCCTTCAAATGTATATCCTATGGCACCACCATAGCCTGAAGCAAATTGGTCATACCCTCTTTTGGAGAGCAAATGATCGTGTGGTGTCATAATATAATGAATATCCCCTAGAATAGCCATGCTAACCCTATGACGGAATTTAATTGAAGGTGGCTGGATTTTGATGGTTGATCCCAAATCTGCAGGATCAATGGGAATAAGATCGGCGGATTTTACAGGTATACCTGCAAGTGTCGCATTGATTTCATGTTGCACGGGTTGCTCAGAGCTGATGGCATCTGTGGCGATAAGATCGTAACGATTAGGTGAGGTAGTATACGGAGCAAAAGGATCAGATAGGGCAGCAGGAATAGAAGATCCAAGCTGCACCACCTCTTCACGCTCATAAAAGTGCGGGGTGGGGGTGGAACTTTGGATAATCCCATTTTCGCTAACAGCTAAAGTGACTCGATTCTTTTTTTGAAATTGTGGAGTTTTTTTTCCCTGGTTTCTAAACGCTTCCGAGGCTCTCTCCGGACGCATTTCATG
>JBBQMA010000275.1:0-4427 GCA_038328415.1 Chitinophagales bacterium
GCGCTATACCGCGCAGCGTCTGATAAAAGGTATTTTTTTGTATTTCCGCCTTTCGAAACAAGTCGCTTTGCAACGCTTTTTGTCGCATTTTACTTTTAATATCCTTTTCAATCTTGTTGAGATCCTCTGGCTTGAAGGAATTAAATGTGCCGGCCTCAAGATCGTAATAATCCATCTCTACTTCAAGTGCAATGATGGCAGGTTTAGGCAATTTTTCCAGGATAATCGTTCGATCTTCCACGCGCATGGTAATCTCTGAATCCTGAAGATCATAACCAACAGATACCTTTCCTTTTGCCCTTACTAAAGCCTGTTTGCGCAGCGGAGAAATATCGTATCCCCAATAATCCTTGTAAGAATAGATTTCCTGAAAATAGCCCTCATTGGTTACAAGCTTAAAGACATCCTTGTACTGCTCCAACAAGATATCCGCCTGTGTGGATGTCTGATGTTTTTGAATTTCGCTCCACTTCCATAACAGATATCCGCCAAGGACTAAAATAGACAAAGCGAGCAGCGTGAGAAGAATAGTCCGAACTTGACGCATTAGGGAGTTAATCTGGATGATAAGGGGTAACGCAAATTCTTATGACTTTTCATGACAGCCTTTATAGATCCTACTGATACAGGTGATTCAATCATCAAGGGAATCCGATTGGCATCATCGGATGCATAAACGGTCATGACGGCTCCTTCAGAGAAAACAGTGCCGGCTACAGTTTCTGGTGAAAGTCCAATCGCCCTGAATGTTCCCTGATTTTTAACTTCTACCTTGTGTACTTTGCCAAGATATTTAATCCGAAGGTTGTATTCTTCCCTATCCAGAAATACTCTAACCGGAAAGGTTGCCCCTGTCGACAGTCCGTCAAAGGGCTGATTTCGTGTAAAATAAATCGAAGAAAGGACATCATGCGTGCATCCGGAAAGCTTAAACTCTTTAGGCGTAAGCTTTTTACTTTCTTTACCCCTGTGCGATGTCACTTTGTAACCACCCTCATGGTACTCGACCTTCTCGTACAGACGATATCCTCCTTCCTTAATGTCACGTATTGTTTTCAAGGGCAACAATGTTTTTTTATCAATGATAGCTTCATAATAGTCACGGACCTTGAAGAACCATTCATAACTTGGAAAAGTCCGTCCCTTAGCTGTTAACTTGTAGGCATTGGGCAGCTCTTCTACTTTGAAGGTTATTTCACCGGCTGACAGCCATACAAAATTCCAGTTGTAATAGACTGTATACACCACTTCTTCGCCCGATTGAAACGCGCGATTTGAAGTTTCACACAAATCGAATGGCTTTGCCTCTGTCCTGACCTGTCCATTTCCTTGCGGTATGAAAGGTAGAAGGATAAATACTGTTACCAAGCTGAAACTAAACGGCATAGTTCTTTGAATTGACGAGGTTAATCTCATTGTAACGTGTAGATTTAGCAATAAAATATGCGCCTGCAAAACCAGGTAATAGTAAATTGATCGTCCAAAGCATCAACGATGCCAACACAGCTTGTGCCGGGCTTACGAATAACAAACCGCTAACCACCAAGGCTAATTGCAAGCGACCAATCCATCCGACGGCCGGCGGCAATGGAATAATGCTTTGACAAAAATAAACCAGGGTGGTAAACTGAATGATGGACATCCATGATAAATTGCATCCGGTAGCAACAAGCAATAATCCAAACTGCACATTGAATACACTGTATCTCACTAACGCCAGAATCAAGCCAACAGTTACCGTCTTAAATCCTAAACTTATCCTAAAATGACTGATACTCTCCTTTAGAAACCGGCTTGTTTTCCCAAATGAAGACAGTATAAATATTAAACTAATGGCTACAACAACGGCCACCAGAGCCATGACAGGATCCAGGTAGGCCTTTTGTGTTAACAGATTAATCCCACCGGACCATCCAAGCGCCAATCCACCGAAAAGCAGTATCCATATCATTTGCAGACTACTGCATGCAACCGTAGCACTAAATCCTGCAGGTCGGTTTCTGGATGCAATAAATAAAAGCCGACCGGCAAATTCTCCCATACGATTTGGCAAGAGCATTGAAAGTGATACACCGCCAAGTACTGCTTTAAATTGGTTCCCCAGGTTACCATCTGCCTTCCTACCAAGGAATAATCTAAACTTCATAGCTTCTAAAAGCCAGTTTACTGGCATCAACAAAACAACAATAACAAACAAAAACCCATTCTCAATGGATAAGCTCCGCAACTGATGCCAATCCATAGAGACCATTCGCTGCGAAAACATCCAATACAATCCAATGGATAGGACGATGATGGTCACAAAGGGCAGCCATTTCAATGCGCTGGAAGTAGATTGATTTAACATGGCCATCAAAAGTATCGTATTTTTGGAGGATGGCCACTACTCCCCTTTGCATTTTAGGAATTGACCCTGGTACAAATTTCCTGGGTTATAGCGTATTGTTGGTGCAGGGGAAGGATTTACTGATAAAGGAGAGTGGCGTCTTAACATTAACGCATCTTGAAGAGTCATCTGAAAAATTAGCGCGGATTTTCGAACGCATCAGCCAATTAATCGAACGACACCAACCTCAGGAGCTAGCTATTGAAGCGCCCTTCTTTGGAAAAAACATTCAATCCATGCTTAAGCTTGGCCGAGCTCAGGGCGTGGCGATAGCCGCCGCCATTTCAAAAAATATACCTTTCACGGAATATGCACCGCGCAAAGTAAAGCAGGCAGTCACGGGACGAGGGGCGGCATCAAAAGAGCAGGTGGCAGCCATGCTTGAACAGATTACGAGACAAGCTATCCGAACGACAATGACAGAGGACGCCAGTGATGCGCTCGCTGTGGCGGTTTGCCATTATTACCAATTGTCCGGAAAAGTTCAAGGCGGCAGCAAAGGCGGCAATAATTGGGCATCGTTTCTAAAAAAGAATCCGGAAAGGCAACTTCCTTAGTTGTGACTAAAAATGCGCTGCAATACGCAAGGCCAGTGCACTCATCACATCAGGGCTTAATTCGACAGGGGCGTTTTTGAAATTTATATCACCGACATTATCAATGGGTATAAGATGAATATGGGTATGCGGCACCTCCAGTCCTATAACAGCGACACCAATCCGTGCGCAGGTGACTTCAGCTTTAAGTGCAATAGCTACCTTTTTTGCAAAGACCATCAATTCTGAAAGTTTTTGGTCGTCCAGATTAAAAATATAACTTTCTTCTTCCTTTGGAATTACAAGGGTGTGTCCTTTTTTCAAGGGTCGAATGTCAAGGAATGCAAGAAATTCTTCTGTTTCGGCCAATTTATAACACGGAATCTCGCCGTCAACAATTCGGGTAAAAAGTGTGGCCATAAGTAAAATTTAAAGCGTAGCAGCGATATTTTTGATGCGAAACTCAACTTTACCGGCAGGTGTATCAACCTCAGCTACTTCCCCTACCGTTTTGCCCAAAAGGCCCTGGCCAATTGGGGAATTTGCTGATATACGTTTCTCCTTTAAGTCAGCTTCAGACTCAGAGACCAACTGGTAGGTTACTTCTTTACCCGTTTTCAGATTTTCTATGGTCACATTCGTCAGAAGGACCACTTTACTGGTATCAACTTGAGTGGCATCAATAACGCGAACATTGGAAAGTGTTTTTTCAAGATCGTTGATGCGCAGCTCCAACATACCCTGTGCATCTTTAGCCGCATCATATTCTGCATTTTCAGAAAGGTCTCCCTTTTCTCTTGCTTCAGCAATAGCCATAGCTACCTCTTTGCGTCCGGTTGACTTCAGTTCGTCCAATTCGGATTTCAAGCGGTCATATCCGTCTTGGGTTAGATAGGTGATTTGAGACATAAAAAATGTGATTAAATCGTAAATGATATCCCCTTTGTACTCAAAAGCCCGTGTCCAATAATAAAGGTGGAGTACATTAAAACAACGAAGCAGGGACGTTATCCAATAAATAAACGAAGAACGCTCCCGGATAACAGGAACGTTCTTCGTGCACAAAAGTAAGTAATTAACCTGATTCCTACAAACTTATACGAACACCGATATTGTGGGTACCATTGAAAATCTTGGTAACCCGATATCCGTAATCCATCGCAAAACGGTGTTTGGGATTATCGCGGTTGAATGGCAGGATAAGACTTGCACCCGCAGCGAGGCCCGTATACAATGGAGCATCTACTGTACTTGCAGAGGTCGTACCAATCTCATAACGGTAAGCCGCGCGAACCATAAACATTTCACGGATGCTCAATTCAAATCCGGCTCCAATATTATCTCGTGAGAAAGAGTTGGAAGTAAAATTCCCCAAAGCTGTTATTCTGTTGCGTTCGCCTATGTAGAAGTCATAAGACAATCCGATATTCAGAAGAGATGGCAATTCAAATTGGGATACACGCTGACGTATCCGCAACGTTGTACCATTTTCATTAGGATTGGGT
>JBBQMA010000276.1:0-4420 GCA_038328415.1 Chitinophagales bacterium
GAACCAAATGACAAGCTCCGGGAGCAAACAAATGAAGCAGGACTTAAGATCAGCCCGGCCCTTCCGGGCAACATTAAAAACTTTCTCATTGATATTGATGGTACCATCTGTGACGATATTCCCAATGAAGAACCATGGCGAATGGAAACGGCCACGGTTTATAAAGATGCGCTGGAAACGATTAATAAATGGTATAATGAAGGACATATAATAACATTTTTCAGTTCCCGCACCGATGCACATTTAGAAGTGACGGAGAACTGGTTGAAACGGAATGGTTTCCGATATCATTATATCCTTTTGAATAAGCCCCTAGGCGGAAATTATCATTGGATCGACAACCATATTGTGCAGGCTACACGCCTCACGGGAAAATTTATCGAGCTCGTGGATACGACAAGCACCATACAGGTATTCAAGGACTGAAGAACAAGTTAACCCCATACTATGTTAGATGGTCAAATGAATATAATCATGAAGTTAGCTCTTGTTGTGTTGCCACTCGTTTTGGTAGTTGGCACTATTATTTTTACAGGTTTTAGAAATGTATCTCCTTCTACAGCGATGTCGATTGCCGGCGATTCTTTTTATGATCTCACTATTAACCGGATTGATGAGGGAGTCCTGAAAATGGCTGATTTTAAAGGGAAGTATGTGCTCTGTGTGAACGTGGCATCAAAATGCGGTTACACCCCCCAGTATAAAGACTTACAAAAGCTATCTGAACAATATGCAGATCGTCTGGTCGTAATTGGTTTCCCTTGCAACCAGTTTATGGGTCAGGAGTCAGGAAGCAACGCAGAAATTATTAGTTTTTGTGAAAAAAATTACGGAGTCACCTTTCCGCTTACCGAAAAGATAAATGTGAAGGGAAAAAACCAACACCTGGTTTATCAATGGCTTTGTAACCAGCCTTTAAATGAAGATTCAAGCCATGAAGTAAAGTGGAATTTTCACAAGTTTCTAGTAGGTCCTGATGGCAAGCTCGTAGGCAGTTTTCCCTCCGGCACGAACCCTATGAGTCCGGAGATCGTTTCATTGATTCAGGATTAATCTGGTGCATCTTTGGATGCGGATGTTATTTCCGCAATTCAAACATTGATGTCCCGAAGGTGCGGACTATTCAGCCAATAAAAACTAATCTTTTCTGTACCTGGTAAATGCAGTTGACTGCCAACAGCATTTGCCGGGTTAATATTTTTGGTGGGCGGATTTCTATAAAAGCCGCATTAAAAATTTACCTAAACTTCATTTTTGAATCATTGCCGGATTGACGGGATAGGCGCATCTTTGAGCACCTCGTTTACCTCCATTTGTTTTATGGCTTCCGGTCTCTCTCCCCGGAAGCTTTTTTGTCTTGAACAGGTACTATCAAAGTAAGGAATTGAAAGCGCGCATCGTAAAAGATGAATCAGACAGAAGCTGAAGTATAAGCTTTATGTCCATCCATGGGCTCAACATAAAGGTGAACATCATTTTTGAAATGCTGCGACCACCAATTCGCGTTGTTGTTTATCATGGATTTTGTAGTGCCCGGTAGCAGGAGAGGCAGCAGCCTTCCGACCAATGGCTTTAAACGCGGCAGATCCTTCCTGCAGGAGCAGATACCCCCAAGCACCCATATTTAAAGGTTCTTCCTGTACCCAAAAGACTTCGGCGTCCTTATACTTTTGTCGTATCCTGTCTATTTGAACCTTTGGGTAGGGATATAATTGCTCAATTCGGCAAATGGCCACATCACTATAGCCTTTAAGCTGTTTTTCAGCCAGCAGATCATAATAGACTTTGCCGGTGCAGAAGATCAATCGACGCATTTTGGCCGTTTTTTTATCGACCAAGGGGTCATCGATGACTTCCTGAAATCGGGTGCCTGTGCTCATCGCTGCGGAGTTCGATGTGCATCCAGGATGACGAAGCAAGGACTTGGGTGACATGATCACCAAGGGCTTGCGGAATGGCCGGTGGAGTTGGCGGCGTATGGCATGAAAGAAATTAGCGGGGGTGGTGATATTGGCTACGGTGATATTGTATTCAGCACAGCCCTGTAAAAAACGTTCAAGCCGGGCACTGGAGTGTTCTGGTCCCTGGCCTTCATAACCATGAGGTAATAACATGACCAGCCCGTTCATCCTTTGCCATTTCGATTCACCGGCAATGATAAATTGATCAATAATGGTCTGTGCACCATTGGAAAAGTCACCAAATTGCGCCTCCCATAATGAAAGTGTGTGTGGTGAAGCCATGGCATAACCATATTCAAAACCAAGGACACCAAATTCAGAAAGGAGTGAATTATAAATATAAAATTTGCCCTGTGCCTCATTGAGCAGGGAGAGTCTGTTGAACTCTGTGTAACGCTCATCATCATAAAGCACCGCATGCCGGTGACTAAAGGTGCCGCGTTTGATATCCTGCCCGGAAAGCCGCACATTAAATCCTTCCAGCAGCAGCGTCCCGTAGGCCAGAAGTTCTCCCATGGACCAATCCAGCTTGTCCTCATTGACTGCTTTTTCCATATTCCGGATCAGCCTGGATATTTTACTCAGCGGTTTGAAACCATCCGGCATTTGCTGGAGCTTCAGGAGGATGGCTTCAATAGTCTTGGCATCCACGCCGGTGTCCGGGGAACTTAAATAGTCTTCCGGAGTGGTTCTTTTTTTCAGTGCCCTCCAGGCCTCTTCAGGTTCCTGATAATTGTAGGACAAGGGTTTTTGTTTGACGTCATCCAGGCGTGTTTGCAGAAAATCCCAATAGGCCGACTCCATTTGGTCTGCCAATTTTTTCTCCAGATCTCCGCGGTTGAGCAGGGTCTGTACATACACTTCTCTTGGATTGAGATGGTCCTTGATGATGCGGTACATCTCTGGCTGGGTGAATTGGGGATCATCGCCTTCATTGTGGCCATGGCGGCGATAGCAGACCATATCGATGAAGACATCGGCATTGTATCGCTGCCTGTATTCCGTTGCCAATTCTGCCGCCCAGACGACCGCCTCCGGATCGTCGCCATTCACATGAAAAACAGGCGCCTGAATTGTTTTGGCCACATCGGTTGAATAAGTAGACGTGCGTGCATCGTCAAAATCTGTCGTAAAACCGATCTGGTTGTTGATCACGAAGTGAATAGTACCCCCGGAATGATAACCTTTGAGCTGGCTCATCTGCGCCGTTTCAAACACGATCCCCTGGCCTGCTAACGCCGCATCACCATGGATAAGAATAGGCAATATATGGTCGTATTCGCTGCCATAGAGGATGTCTGCCTTAGCCCGAGCAAAACCGAGTACCACAGGGTTGACCGCCTCGAGATGGGAGGGATTGGGTACCAGCTTAAGCTGCATCACCTTACCATCGGCGTAGGTGACCTGGGAGCTGAATCCAAGGTGGTATTTGACATCCCCGTCACCATAACTCAAGTCCGGAACGGCGGTGCCTTCAAACTCGGAGAAGATCTGTCCATAGGTTTTACCCATGATGTTGGCAAGTACATTGAGACGACCCCGGTGGGCCATGCCGATAACTACTTCTTCAACTTTATCCCGAGCCCCTTTTTCTATGATTGCATCCAGGGCAGCTATGGTTGTTTCGCCACCTTCCAGTGAAAAGCGTTTTTGGCCAACATATTTGGTGTGGAGAAATTTTTCAAATCCAACAGCGCCATTCAATTTCTCCAGGATGCGTTTTTTTTGGTCCAGGCTCAGGCCATAGGCATTAGTCGGGCGGTTTTCGATTTTATCCTTCAGCCACAAACGACGCTCACGAATCAGAATATGGTTATACTCAAATCCAATGTTGCCAGCATAGATCAGATGGAGGCGATCGAGGATTTGTTGGAGGGTAGCGTTCTGTAAGCCCAACTCGTTACCGGAGATGAACACTTCAGACAGATCAGCCGTGTTCAGTCCGTAGTCTTCTAGATGTAGAAAGGGTTTGCGATCCCGGCGCTGCCGAATGGGATTCGTAGTGGACAGCAAGTGGCCGCGGTCTCTGAAACCATGAATGATGGCCATGACTCCAAACTCTTTACTACTTATGCCATCGGCTGGTAATTTGACTTCGGCAGCGCTTGTCGTCTGGCCACCAAAGTCAAATCCCTGGAAGAAGACCCGCCAGCCATCCTCAACGGAATCAGGGTCTTGAATGAATTGTTTGTACAACGTCTCTATGAAGGAAGGATGGGCATTTGAAACGTAGGAATAATCGTGCATGATGAGCCTGTGTATTGAAATTTAGAAGGGGTACTACTAAACAACTGCAAAGATCAGAAGTTCTGTCTGTTGAGTTGAATGAATTACACTAAAATAATGCCGTAGATGTTTTAAAGTTGTAAAACTTGGCGTATCTTTGCCCTCCGTTAAGAAAAAAGACCATATGGCAAATCACAAGTCAGCCAAAAAGCGCATGCGTCAGTTGGCAGTAC
>JBBQMA010000277.1:0-4377 GCA_038328415.1 Chitinophagales bacterium
GATCCTCCTTCAATAGGCGCGTTTGAAGGTGGACAAAGTTCAGGAATTCCTTTTGATCTTCCTATAAACCAAATCCAAATTTTTCCCAATCCTGCCAGAAGCCACATCAACTACAGTGGTTTGACCGCTCGGGAAATTCAACTTACAGACTTCACTGGGAGGGTCATCAGGACTTATGGAAATGGAGTGCATTTAATCCCGCTGGACGGGTTACCACAAGGGGGATATCTCCTTCGTTTCGTTTATGAAACGGGATTGCAAACAGAAATTCTATTTATCCAATAACATACTCCATTAGCGCACTAGCGTGATATCGCCTCTTCGCTGGATAGAAACTTCCTTCCTTTCAAACAAATAGGTAGCTCTTATAACCCAGCCATAAACATCTGCTGGCTGATCTGTTCCTTTATATTTGCCGTCCCAGCGTTTGGTCAGATCTGCAGACTCATAAATCAGAATGCCGTATCTGTTGAAAACAAGCAGGTTATATTCTAGCACATTTAGGTCACAGGCGATATATGGGCCAAAATCATCATTGTTTTGGTCAAAATTAGGAGTGAACACATTTGGAAACTCAAATCCACAATTACATGGCTTTATCGTCAGATTTGTAAGGATTATCGTATCGCAAAGGGGGCCTGAGATCGTATCCATAAACGTTCCTTCGCTGTTTTGGAAAGCCCCGTTGAGAAATATAGAATCGCCGGTACAAATGGCTGTATCCCGCCCAATACGATTGTAATCGAAACTCACTACTGTTGTTTTCAGAATGGTATCACAATCGATTCCCGGGATGAGATCAACATATTGTCCACTTTCCGTCACCCAATTGCCGCCGAGAAAAAGAGAATCACCAGGACACAAAAATACCTCTGTCATTTTAGTAGGCGCATCGGTCACAATTATGGACCGCTCGACGCGTACTTCATTACAAGCGGATTGCACCACTAACGCGATCAAATAGGTACCCGCCTGTATATAACTATACGTGGTATCAGATAAATTATTGAAGACTATACCATTGCCCATATCCCATTCCATCGTCAACACCTCTCCTGTGGTAGTTGCAATCAACGGCAGCGGTTGTCCGGTACAAATAGTTGCAGGAATATTAAAATCAGCAGATAGTTCGTCAGGCGTTTCACATCGTGTCTCGATGGAAAGGAAAGCGAACAGGTCTGATATATTGTAAGTGAACATTGAATAATTCGTATCCAAACTGTAAATTATATCAGCTACCTCCCATGTCTCATTTATTGTTGTAAGGGTACCCGTCACATCAATTTCTTCACATCCACTTTGAATTACTTCATCCGTCACAATGATTAACGGACGAAATGGCCCAGCACCAGGATTAGGTTGACTATAAAAATTTGATAAATTTGAAAGTTCAAACGACTGGTTCCTTTCTTCCAGCCGGGTATAGTGGGATGCTCCTTTATTGTAGATTCGGGCTTCCGATAAATTGCCCGTTGGGTCGGTCACAATTACTGCATTCTTATTGGGCACGAACCCCTGTGTATATTGAGTAAATGACATGGTTGGCACACCAATGGCATATCGGCCATCGGCCATTTCAATAACGGAAGATCCACTTTCCGAATTATCTGAACCTGCCGTTGGAATAAAAATTTCATCAAAAACAGGATTGCCGGTCGCATCCGTTTTTATCAAAAAAACATCAGGAATGCTGGTATGGTCAACTTTGTTAATTGTCGTACTACCTGTGAGTAAAATGTGGCCATCTTTAGTGACACCAATGCCGTAACCATAGGTCCGATGGGGGGTGCCTGACTCTCCATAACCCTTAAACACGGTCACATTTCCAAGTACATCGAGCTTGAGAAGGAAAGCGAAAAAAGTTCCGTTTACGATATATCTCCCGGTCACAATAGGGTTTTCATTCGCATCAAGAACCAAATCAAAACCAGTATCGATTGTTTCTTTATTTCCCAGTGTCCTTGACCAGAGCATATTTAAATTACTATCCAATCGGGCCACAAAAACATCTCCATATGCCGTATTTCCAATTTTATCTGATCCATAGGAGTTAGTTGTGCCCGCCACATAAACAGAATGATCAGCACCGAGCGCTAAACCATAAACCTGGTCATTTCGTCCGGACAAGCCTATACGAACAGCCTTCAGGAGATCACCATCAGGAGAATATACGCCAACAATTCCGTCATAATTGTTCCAACTTCCAATGTTGGATGTAAACCAAATTCTTCCTTGGATATCTGCTTTAACTTCAGGAAAAATATTATCAATAGTTGATGAAATACCCATTAACCTGGACCATTGTACATTACCACTACATGTTAACTTGGTAAGATTCACCTGGGAAGGAAGTCCGGGAATATTCACAATACCAACAAATGCACTCCCTCCATCCGGCGTAGGCGTGACCCCCAATGCCTGAGCAAACTCTGCCCCATTGTCATAGAGTTTCTGATATGGAGGTTGAGCCTGGATGGTCGCCCAAACAAACAGGAGGAACGAAAAAAATAATAATCGCTTCATCTTAAATTTATGATTTGGTAAAGCTATAGAAATAGTGTCAAAAACGTGGTTGATGGTTGGTGAAACATAATAGGATATTGAAAAAGAACCTGTACATTTGGTTAACATCATTTCATTTTAATGGACAGGTCATGACAAAACGCCGTCAATTTATTCGCCAGGCAGCAACAGCACTTGGCACATCTTTATTGTTACCGCAATTGGCTCTTTCAGCTAATCAACTGCTGAGCGAAGAGATCAAGGACTATCTAAATCAACATAGCAGTGTTCAGCCTGATGATGAAACATTTTGGGCCTTAATTAGGCAAGCCTATACCGTTTCGCCACAAATTATCAATCTGAATAATGGTGGCGTCAGTCCGCAGCCTGAATCTGTGCAACGAGCCATGATCCGGCTTTATGAATCGTGCAATGAAGGGCCATCTTACTATATGTGGCAAATACTTGATCAAGGCAGAGAGCCGCTACGCAGGCGATTGGCAGATTTGGCTGGATGTGATGCCGAGGAAATTGCCATCAACCGAAATGCATCAGAAGCGCTTGAAACGGTGATTTTTGGCCTTAATTTAAAACCAGGAGATGAAGTTGTACTCAGTAAGCAAGATTACCCAAATATGATTAATGCCTGGAAGCAAAGAGAAAAACGGGAAGGCATAGTGCTTAAATGGGTAAATCATGACTTACCTAGTGAAGATGCTAATAAATTGACAGAAGCTTATACCAGTGCATTCACTTCCAAAACCAGGATAGTCCAAATTACGCATGTAATCAACTGGAATGGACAAGTTTTGCCTGCAAAAATGATTGCTGATGCCGCACACCAAAAGGGCATTGAAGTCTTAATCGATGGCGCTCATTCATTTGCACATCTTGAATATAAAATACCTGACCTGGGTGGCGATTATTTTGGAACAAGTATGCACAAATGGCTTTCTGCACCGTTTGGAAGTGGCATGTTATGGGTCAAAAAGGAAAAAATTGCCAAGCTTTGGCCATTGCTTGCACCTCCAGATCCTGAAAGCCCGGATATTCGAAAATTTGAAGCGCTTGGCACCCGCAACTTCCCCATAGAACACGCCATTGGAGAGGCTATTGACTTTCAGGAAATGATTGGAAACAAGCGTAAACAATTAAGGCTTTGGTATTTGAAAAATTATTGGACCACCCGGGTTCGGGATGTCCATGGTGTTTCTATCGGAACACCAGAATCTTCAGAATGGTCCGGCGCTATTGGCTTACTTCAGATAGAAGGCAAGACACCTGGCGAGATTAGCACAGCACTATTCACAAAGTACCGGATCCATACGGTTGCAATCGAATGGGAAAATATCAAAGGCGTTCGGATTACTCCACACGTTTACACATCCATTAAGGATCTCGATTTATTGGTTAGAGGCATTAAGGAAATTGCTGAATCATGAAGGCATGTGGTTTGAAACTGGCAAGATTATTTTTTGCACTTGCAGTTGTAATCAGTCCTATGCAAGGTACATCACAGATTGAAGTCCAGGGCCATCGCGGTTGGCGTGGAGCGTATCCGGAAAATACGGTACCTGGATTTATTCAAGCTTTAGAACTGGGTGTAGATGTCCTTGAGCTAGATGTAGTTATTGCACGCGATGGAGAGGTAATAGTTTCACATGAGCCTTGGATGAATGAGGCTATTTGTAGCCACCCCTATAAAGGTAAATTAACCTGTAAAGGAGCTAACATCTTTGAGATGACATTGGATGACATTCGACAATACGATTGCGGTTCTGGTGGGAATAAACGATTTCCAGACCAGATGAAACTCGAAGTATCCAAACCCACTTTGAATGAGGTAATCGATGCAACCAATACCTGGTTGGAAAA
>JBBQMA010000278.1:0-4365 GCA_038328415.1 Chitinophagales bacterium
CGTACCTCATCTCCTTTGCCAAGGCCCTGTTGACCAAGAAAAGTGGCAAATGTCCAGTGATTCGGTGAGCGAACCGAGTGCGCCCGCGCGAGGCTTACGTAATGCTATTTAGGATTTTTACACCAATTTCAACACTAACCAGCGAGCCTTTCGAGAACAAGCGCCCTGCCTGCAATACGCCAGTCAGGATTGCCAATTGGCAGGTAGATTTTTGGTTACTTTTTGGCGCAACAAAAAGTAACAAGCCTCGCCGGCTAATGAGGCGGTGCCGGACCAAATAAGTTGTCATCAACTTCAAGGCCATACACTAGGTACAGGGCGGAGTATATCCCTTTGTAAATTATTTTCTATTTGGGGAACATCGGAATGAAAAAGGACAATGACTTTCAAATTTATTTTGGACGCTTGTGAAAGAGAATAAACTAATTGAAAATGAGTATTATAAAGAAACTTCCGTTTCAATTCGTAAATATGATTTCGGTTATCGGGATTAATATACGTATTGGAATTTAACTTATGATAAAATCCTCCACCCATACCTATTGTGAAATCAGTAGAAATAGCATAGAGGAGTCCAATAGTTAAAAACAAGTCTTGATTCAAGAAGGTAATATTAGGTGATGGGTCAAAACTAGGAAATGGAACCGAATTTTTTTTCTAAAAACATAGCCAACCTTTGTTTGCAAAGAAAATTTATTGCTTAGGTCTATATCTCCAATAACTGCCACATAAAATTCTGGTGTAACATGTTTTACTTCTCCATAGGAATATGAACCAAACTACAGAACATAAGGTCTGTAATTAAAGCCTATTGCAGGTGAAATAATTACTTGAGAAAAAATATTTATTGGAATTATATTAAAAAATAATAAAAATAGCAATATATTTTTCATCCTTAATTCGTTTAAAGTTAAAATAAATAGAGGTAAGTTACATCATTTAAACTTACCTCTATCTGTTTGCATCATTGTCTTGTAAAGACTTTTCTAGTTTCAACCAGTCTCCCTGCGTCATCCCAAAAAGTATAAATCAATACTTGTGGTATGTTGCAAACTGAAAGAAAAGGATTTTCAGATGTTGTAATCACGTTACCCATCATATCATAAACTTTTAACTTCAGCCCGGTACTATGCATTTTTTGTAATACGTCTGTCTGAAAAATCTCATGAAAAGCTGGAATATATGTTTCTGTGTCACCACTTAAAATACTTTGGGATGAATTGTAATATTCATGGCATGTGAGATCATCATTGTCGCAATCATGAATGAAAACCTTTTTTGAAACCACCTCACCTATATCAGGATGCCAGTATTGAATTCAGGATACAATACATTGATTATCAGTAAAGATTATTCCGCATTCTAATTGTTTTGGACAGTAGTGATCAACGATCTATAGCCAAACACAAGGTGCGATCACCCTCGTACGAGCTTATTCGCAAATACCCTGTTTAGAGCGATACAGGTATGACACTATTTTTTTAATTCGATTATAAAATAAGAATAAAATTTGTTATCCATAAAGGATATCCTATAATCTTGTGAAACCTGATTCAGACATATTCTGGAAGATTTGAATAAATATTCAATATCGATTTACCCTGGGCATTTACGCCCCTGCCTTCTATGGTCGGCATGCATGCTTTAGGGGTCGGGGGTAAAAATGGCCTGGGTCCACACAAATTGGACCACGAATTTTCACGAATGGATTCAGCGTCCAGTCCGCTAGAAAACACCGAATAAACTCCTTCTACCTTCCGCTATCTGCCTTCTACCAAACAGGGGTGGACGGACTGCCCCGTACCTCCGAATACACGCGTAATCGAACAATAAATCCCCGGACAGTTATTTCCCGGATAAAATATTACCATACCGCACCGGATCAATAAGCAATTTGACGGCCTCACTGATTTCAGGGTCATTTCGTAGCCCGAGCTGTTTGCGTCCTTTGTCAAAATAATAACGCCCAATGATCTGCTCTTCGATCAGCCGGATAATATCCCTTTTATTATCGGCCAGGCTCTGTTGACGAAATGCCAACAACTGCGACTCCATAGCTATAATGGAAGCTTGTAATGTGGAAGAGACGTTTTCTTTCTCCGCTTCGGCTTTCAGCTTATCAATGGCTTCTTCAGAAGATGTCTTGTAGGAAAACTTGCGTCCTTCAATGTATTTTACGAAACCATCCCATTCATCAAACTGATATCGTTCCGGTCCTGCAATGGAGTCAAACCGGAGACAGTATTCGGTGACATAGTCAAATAATATATTCTGGTCATCCAGTGCCTTGATCAACGCATTGGCAGCCGGAGCAGGGAGCACCACGTCCGGTTTTACACCACCTCCGTCCAAAACCTCTCTTCCATTACGAGTTTTAAATTTTGCACGTTCGCTATCTGACACGTGTGCCGGCTCCCCGTTTTTGTATCGTACCGCTTGAATACAACGGCCGCTTGGAATGTAGTATTTGGCCGTAGTTAGTTTCAGACGCGCATTGTAGCCTATTTCTTTCGTATTTTGTACCAAGCCCTTTCCATAGGTAAGTTGACCCATGACGACGCCCCTGTCCAAGTCCTGAATCGTCCCTGAAACTATCTCTGACGCAGAAGCAGATCGGTTATTCACAAGGATCACCAACGGGATCTTGACATCCACAGGTGTGTTTGTCGTTTTGTAATTTTTGTCTGTTTCCGGTACTTTGCCTTTAGTGCTTACGACCAACTCGCCTTTGGGAATGAATATATTGCAAATATTGACGGCTTCATGCAATAAGCCCCCGCCATTGTCGCGGAGATCGATAATGAGTCCTCGAAGTTCAGGATCCTTTGCTTTGAGGTCCATAAACGCCTGGCTGATATTTGCACCGGCCTGCTGGGTGAAGGTGGTAAGGGATACATATCCCACATGGTCGCTCAGCATCCCGGAAAAGGGAACGTTGGGTACATCCACTTCTTCCCGAATCAGTTCGAGGACAAACGGTTTTTTATCACCCGGCCGCTCAATGCGGAGTTTTACTTTGGTGCCCGGCGATCCCTGCATTATATAATTGAGATCCTCCGTACTCCGGTTCCGGGCATTTTGGCCGTCGACTTCAATAAGCCTGTCACCTGCTTTCAGACCCGCCTTCAGCGCAGGGCTATTTTCATAAACTTGCATGATGGTCACATATTCACCCATTTTTTTAACCTGTGCACCTATACCGCGATATCGCCCTTCCGAAAGGGAGCGGTAGCCTTCGATATCACTCTCGGAAATGTAATTTGTATAGGGATCCAAAGCACCCAGCATAGCGTCTATCCCTGTACGCATGGTACGGGCCGGATCAAGGTCATCTACATAACCGTTATTCAGTTCTTTATAGAGATTAGCGAAAATCTCCAGATTCTTGATGATCTCAAAATATTTATTGACCGGATTGGTGAGCGTAAAAGCTGACGATAAAACAACCAAGGCGATCAACACGAAAAACCAGCGCTTCATAGAGTGTATTTAGATGGATATTTTAAGGTAACGGCAAATCCTGTACCGGGATTATATCCGGTGAGGTAGTCCGTACAACTATATGCCGGAGTGCCTGAATTATCCAACAAAGATACATTGATATACTCCAATTTTCTTAAGTTACAGAGCCCATCATAATGGGTCGAAGGTATGTCACATTGAGCCCGGATTAAACACTGGCAGGTCCCTTTGGGGGTTCAAATATGTTAAACTTCCCTTTAAAACCCTACTGATCAGTCTTTTGGAGTGGTTTTTGCTATACATCAGGTATGATATCCCGCCGACCATGTCTCACCCTGATCTTCCTGGCTATTAGTATAGCAGGTCTTTACCTTCCTGGTTCTGCCCAAAAATTATCGCAACAGGTGGTTGCTACAACGGGGAAGCAGGCTGAGCAATCAGGTATTCATCTCAGTTATACCGTTGGCGAGCCTATCGCTACCATACTAACCGGGGATACCCTCATGCTCACGCAGGGCTATCACCAACAATTCCCTCCCGGGTCAGTAGCAATACATGAGATTCAGCCCGGAATACTACTTACTATCTACCCGAATCCCTTTTCGGATTTTCTCTTTGTTCAACTCCAGGGCTCGTTCTCCACCGATGGCATCAAATTTTTATTAATCGATGCCTCTGGTCAATTAGCTTCATCATCATCCTTTCCCACGGCGAATAATCAAATCTATCAACTACCTATAAGGGACTTGCCGCCGGGTCAGTACACGATTCAACTCATTGATAAATCCAGTCATATCCTCCATTCATCCGGTGTGATCAAGGTATCCGGATATTGACACTTCTCTTACCAAATTCCAAGAACGTATGCAAACCAAATTCCTTCTCCCCATCTTGCTTTGGATC
>JBBQMA010000279.1:0-4360 GCA_038328415.1 Chitinophagales bacterium
CATGTCTCTCCGCAAGGAGATTTCACTATTCGATCATTAAACGCTCCTTTAAAAGTGCAGTATCCAAATGGTGTGCCCCAGGAAACCTATGATCATAAAACGACAGACCAGCGCTTTCAATTCTAACAAATTGGCATTCATTATTTCGTCCGTTATAAACGGGGCATCATTGCCAGTCACTCTATGAATTCCCCTGAAAATGCTGACATTAGGGAGCTAAAACTAATAATTTCTCAGGTTGCGCGCCATTTGAACCCGGAAAGAACCGGGTGATTCTGTTTACAGAAAATAGGTTTATATGAATTTCCAAATGTAATACCTGGCTAAAAATACTAAATCGAAATGGTCATTTAATGCTTTGTTTGCGTTTTTCTTTCCCAAATAGGTCCCGACCCCGCCGGGAATCAAGGACAGGAAAATCTACGGGAGCTTCATCCAACGTTTTATTAAACACTTTTTCTACATGAATCCAATTCCCTCCCTTTAACTTAAAGCCCTCGTAGGTGCCATCAGGTATAAAACGGAGGCCAGGCCCTGAACGATCATCTGCAAATGGCATCAGATGGTCAAAGAGAACCATTTCTAAATGTTCATCATAGTTTAACGTAATTTTCGATTCAGCTGTAAACTCTAAAAGAACCTTATTTTTTTTCTCGAGGATAGTGCCAGTTGAATCAATGTAATGAAATACAGAAGCGCCAAAAACAGGCATTTCTTCCTCTTCAATATGAAGGACATCTATAAGCTTCCTGTTGGCACTCACACTGAAACTGTCAAAACCAAAAAGCAACCAATACTTTTTACCCTTACTTCGGAATGGAAATATGCGATAGTAGACAGCACCATACCATTCATCCGGTCCACTGATGTGGCTTTCAGGCCGAATAATGGATGAGGAACGGTTTACAAGTGGATAAACTTTAGGTTGTTTAGCATTAACCTGCAGATAGCCAAAGTGTTGAAAGTGGTTTGAATCTAGATAGAGTTGCCATGTGAACAACCGAAATTCCTTCTCTGGCGCAACCTGAATCGAAATCTGTGAAATCTTGTCAAATGGGAAAACCCAGGCATCAGGGTGTGACAAAGCCTTTTCCAGAAGTTTTTTTACCGTATTTGAAGCTGCTACTCTTTCCGACAATGAATCTGACCCATGCATAATTGCCGCATAAAAATTGATGGAATCTTCCAATTCACGCAGCTCCCATGATGGAGTCATATTCAAAACAGTTTTGGAAACAGCAACCTTTGAAGATGTGCATCCAAGAGGAATCAAGAAAAAAAGTACAACACAGAACTTCATATGTAGAATGTATGTAATAAAGACTGCGTCATTAGATTAATAACGAGCCACCGAGGAAAAAGTATGTATATCCTATTGTCTTCGCCCCTTGTTTTCTTTGTAATCCTTAAAAACGAAGGCACCCAGACCATCCAGATTAGCATAGAAGGCCTTTCCAGCATTTGCTTTCGTAAATTGGTCTACAAATCGCATAAGATAGGGATCGCTAGCGATCATAAAGGTTGTTATTGGGATCCGAACCTTACGGGCTGCCATGGCCAGATTCAGTGTGCTACGTAGAATTTGCCTATCAAGTCCAAAGCTATTTTGATAGTATTTGTTCCCTTTCTTGATGCAGGTAGGTTTTCCATCCGTTATCATAAAGATCTGCTTATTCGGGTTACGCCGTTTTCGAAGAATATCCATTGCAAGTTCTAATCCGGCAACAGTATTGGTATGATAGGGACCTACTTGTAGGTATGGCAGTTCTTTTATTGTCACCTGCCAGGAATCATTCCCGAAGACAATAATATCCAAGGTATCTTTAGGATACCTTGTTGTGATCAGCTCCGCCAGTGCCATAGCTACTTTTTTTGCTGGGGTAATCCGATCTTCACCATAAAGGATCATAGAATGTGAAATATCAATCATCAGCACTGTACTGGTTTGTGCTTGGAAACTTGTTTCATGTACTTCCAAATCCTCCTGTATCAACTGAAAGCTATCTACTCCAAATCGAATTTGAGCATTGCGTAAGGATTCTGTAGCCGCAATATTCTCAAGTGAGTCGCCATAGACAAATGGTCTTGTTTCCGGCTGGCGTTCATCTCCAATTCCGTGAAAACGTGTTTCGTGTTTACCAGGGCTCGCTTTTTGGATATCTGTAAATATGTCTTGAAGTGCATTTCTTCGCAGATGCATTTCCATTTTTGCACTTGGGATCACGCCAGGCCCTTGCCCTTCATTGATTTTTAAATAAGCTTTATCTAACAAATCTTGGATAAAATCTGCCATACCATATTCTGGCGTGGTAATATGATGTGCGTTATCAATTTCATTCATCCAGCTTAATGCCTCCGTTACATCTCCTGAAGTATATAAAAGGACCTCTTGAAAAAGCTTCATAAGCTTTTTAAACGGATGACCATCAATTGGTTCAACTATAAGTTTGGTAAATCGCCATCCACGCATGATCAAGTAATAAGGCAACAAGAAATTAATTCATCATAATCCGGTCGATCAGATGCATAACGATGGATGAACTTGTCTCTTACAATGCCATTTTGCACAAGGAAAATTCCAGGCATTTGGAAACCATCACCAAACTGTCTTCCAAGGCTTCGACCATGAATGATCCCAGCTTGCACACCTCTGAGCATTACCTGAAGCCCAAATAACTGAGAAAAGTTACCCTTTCCCAATCCCATTGCGGCATAATATTGACAACGTTTATCGGACACATATTCAGGATTAGATATCCGGTATTTTGTAAAAAATGAATCTGCATCTTCATTGTCAGCCATATGGACAAATAGAAGTTTAACACCTTCATTCTCATAAGATTCTTTCTTCATGGACAGATCATGAAGAGCTTCTCTGCAAAACGTACATCCGAAATGCCTTAAGAACACCAGGAGAATAGGGCCTGCAAAGGAAGCTTCCTCAACTGTCCGATCTTTGTTCGTACGCATTTGCGCCAGAATCGGAAGTGTTGAAAGACCTTCAGCCATCATAATTTATATTTGGGAGGTAAACAATAATACAACAAAGAGGTTTATAGTTGCCGTACTTTAGGTCATACCTCTAATGGTTAAACCTGCCCGAAAAAATCAAATTTACTCGACCAAGTTATTAAAATAATTTCGGATCTCGTCTGCTTTTTGTGGCTTGATTCGGCCACTCAACATGAGGCGTATTTCTCTCCTGGTTTGGGCATCAGCATACATCTTCTCCTCCTCTGCCGTCAAGGGCAGTACAGGTGGCACCGGTACAGGCTTTTGTCGCTGGTCATCCAAAGCTACAAATGTATAATAGGCATGATTACATCTTTTTGTGTTCCCGCCCTTAATGTCTGTTGAGAATACTTCAACATAAATTTCCATACTCGTTGAGAAGGAGCGTGTAACTGAGGCCACCATCGTGACTACCTCCCCCATATGGATAGGACGGGTAAATGAAACATGGTCGACAGATGCAGTAACAACATAACATGCGCTATGCTTGCCCGCGCATATTCCTGCGGCGATGTCCATCCATCTCAATAAATTACCTCCCATTAGGTTACCCAAAGGATTCGTATCATTGGGCATTACCATTTGGGTCATAGTTGTTTTGGAGTCAGCGACTTTCTTTGGCGTCATAAGGTAGCATTCGGACACTAAACGATCATTACACCATGCTTGTTCACAATTGGCACCATAGTTAAATATGCCGATTCAAGACTGCCCTCAACAAACAGAAATTTCTGGTCATACATATGCCCTCCGTATGAAAAACTTACCCAAAATTCATTGGTCAAGGACACGAGCTCTGGATTGATTATCTCTACTAGCACAGCTTCCATGGGTCCGATCTGATTGTAATAATATCTCAGCGTAGAGGATCGCTTTTCACCGTCTTCTGATTGACCGTATCCTTTTGTGGTGATAAGCACGTCATTAACTGGTTCATTTTTGAAATTGATGAGGTAACAATCCCATGACCAAGGCTGAGCGTAGACATTTGGATCAATTGGTATCATCGCAACAGAAAAATCTGTCATCTTTAGATTGGTCATATCTCTCAACATGCCAATTCATTGTTTAGTAAAGTAGTGCATCCAAAAACTTCCTGAAAATGTTGAATCACACTTCTTTTCACCTCTTCCATATCCAGTGAGCGGCTCAATTCGTTTTGTAATGAGGTGACTTCCTTGTCACTATCAATAATTCCACAAGGTATAATGTGTTGAAAATGAGTCAAATTCGTATTTACATTAAAAGCGAATCCATGAAGCGTAACCCATCGGCTGATATGCACTCCAATAGCACATATTTTTCTTGTCTGCCGGCCTTTCGAAGCGCTTAACCATACGCCGGTATA
>JBBQMA010000280.1:0-4350 GCA_038328415.1 Chitinophagales bacterium
CACACTCTGTAGCTTATGAAGCCAATGTGTATTTTGACTACGGACTCAATACATGGGAAAAGGAAAGTGTTCTGGGACGCAAAGCCCTTGCCGCACCCCGTGACCCTGTTCGAGGAACCATTGCAAGGGGATACGCCGGTACAAATAATGGAGAAAGTCTTTCCGGAGCATTTAACCAAAATGCTATTTATACACCGGCCAATGGCTTTGTACCTTACTATTATGTGGATACTCCTGAGGATCGAATCCTGGCATCGGCTCAAATTGTAAAAAATCCTTTTCCCATTACAGAAAAAGGACTTGCCGTGGGCAAAGATTTGTATACCATTAATTGTGCAATTTGTCACGGTGACAAAGGTGACGGTGCGGGTTACCTTGTTCGTGATGATGGTGGTGTTTATCCTGCCCAACCTGCGAATCTCATCTCAGATCCATTTATTGCTTCTGCGGAAGGTCGCTACTATCATAGTATTATGTATGGCTTAAATGTCATGGGTAGCTATGCTGATAAGCTTTCATATGAAGAAAGATGGCAGGTAATCCACTACATCCGTTCCTTGCAGGCTCAAGTCAAGGGGATGGCTTATAATGAAAATGAAAATGCGTTAAATACATCAGCAATACCGGTTAGCCGGGTGTCTCTTGTTGATACCGCAGTCGTTATTAAACCCAATTAACGTCAATACCTAAGTTATGGCGATGCATTCAGGAGATTACTCCTTTCAAGTTTCAAAACGTGAACGCTCAGTCCTCTTTGGATTTATGGGTTTGGGTGTCGTTTGCATGTTACTCACTCTATTAGGTGATGATGCACTTCATTCACGTTTCTGGTCAAACTACTTGCTCAACGCAGTATTCTTTACTGGAATCTCATTTGTTGCGTTGTTTATACTCTCCGCATTCACTACTGCATATGCTGGTTGGCATACGGTCGTAAAACGTATTTGGGAGGGGTATTCGCTCTTCCTAATTGTCGGATTGATTATGCTTCTGGTATTAATTATTGGCCTTTGGGGACATTTTCACCACCTGTATCACTGGGCTGATGATAAAGCCGTTTCTGAGGATGTAGTGCTGACGGGTAAAGCCAGTTTTCTAAATAAATACTGGTATTCATTGGGCACGATTCTCATAGTTGGGATCTGGTATTTTCTTTTTGCCAGACCTATGCGCAAGTTATCCCTTTCAGCTGATATCGAAGGGGATGACAGCAACCGCAAATACAAGAAATACAAAATCTATTCTGCCATTTTTTTACCGGTAGGAGGATTCACTAGTGCCGCACTTATTTGGCAGTGGGTAATGTCCATCGATGCGCATTGGTACAGTACAATGTTTGCCTGGTATACAACAGCGAGTTGGTTTGTGGCTTGTATGGCCATTACGATCATGTTGGTCATTTATTTACGGTCGAGAGGTGCATTACCGTTTGTTACCATTGAGCATTTGCACGATTTAGGTAAATACCTTTTTGCATTTAGCATTTTCTGGACCTACTTATGGTTTTCCCAATACATGCTTATATGGTATAGTAACATTGGTGAAGAAACGATCTATTTCCACACCCGAATTAATGAATATCCTGCGCTGTTTTATGGCAATTTGATCATTAATTTTCTTTTACCATTTTTCATTCTGATGCGCAATGACACCAAGAGAAAACTGGGCACGTTGTTCTTTACAGCTTTTGTTGTTTTACTTGGTCGGTTTATTGACTTTTTTCAAATGATTAAGCCGGGAGTTTACCATACTACGCAAGAAGTACTCGCACATCAAAATGGAGGCCATGCGACGGAGGGCGGGCATCATGCATCAGGATATGTTGCCGGTTTTACTTTTCCGGGATTGTTGGAACTGGGTACCTTCCTGGGATTTTTAGCGCTTTTTATTTATTTTGTTCTAACCAGATTGGAGAAGGCTTCTTTATTGCCTAAAAATGATCCATTCCTGGCTGAAAGTTTACACCATCACGTTCAATAACAAGGAGCTATGATTGCGTTATTTATTCTGATTTGTCTTATTCTTATCACTGTCGTTGTTGTTCAGATCGGAAAGGTTACTGAGCTGGCATCATCCATTCGTGGTGAAGAAGATGCTCAATTTGAGAGCAATAAGTGGAACGGTTTGCTTTCTGTGATATTCCTGATTGTTTTTCTGATAGGATGTATCGTCTCAGCAGGCTATTACCAGAATTGGATGCTTGGCTATGGCCCACATGAAGCGGCTTCAAAGCATGGATCGTCCATTGACTTTTTATTCAATATTACGCTCTTCTTTACAGGAATTGTGTTTGTTTTAACGCATATAGCGCTTTTCTGGTTTGCATATAAATACAGAGGTCGCCGCGGTCATAAAGCAGAATATATTTCTCACAACGACCGGTTAGAACTTCTCTGGACTGCTGTACCTGCTGTGGTAATGACTTTGCTTGTCATAGGAGGTCTTGATGCGTGGAATGATGTCATGGCGGATGTCGCAGAGGGCGAAGATCATATTGAAATTGAAGCTACCGGGGTTCAGTTTAACTGGCTTCTGCGTTATCCGGGTCCGGATGGTCAGCTCGGATCAAGGGATTACAAAAAGATAACCGGAATCAATCCGATGGGTCAGGATTGGCTTGATCCCAAAAATCACGATGATTTCCATCCTTCAGAGATTGTACTTCCTGTCAATAAAAGGTTCGTGTGCGTATCATTGGCCGTGATGTGCTGCACAATTTTTATCTCCCTCATTTCAGAGTGAAAATGGATGCCGTTCCTGGTATCCCTACGTACTTCGTATTTACGCCTATTAAAACTACACAGGAATATCGTGAGGAATTAAGTCAGTATCCGGAGTATCAGGTACTTGCTGATCCAGCAGAACCAGACGGACCTCAATTATGGGAAGTATTTGAATACGAACTTGCTTGTGCGGAACTATGTGGTAGTGGTCACTTTTCTATGCGACGTGTAGTACGTATTGTTTCTGAAGAAGAATACCAGCAATGGCTCGTTCAGCAATCGTCGTATTACCTGGGTAACATTCGAAATGGAGATGAAGATCCGCTCAAGGGTCAGGTAGTTGATCTTGAAGTAAAAGTGCGTGGTGTTGAATTTTCGATGGCTTTGAAAGACGCACTTGCTAAGGAAACACCCGATGAACGGATTGTTAAGTTGAATTATATCAATTTCGAGACGGGTTCTTCGACACTGACACCAGACAGTCGATTTGAATTGGAGAACCTTGCGACGGCTTTAAAAGAAAATGCCACGATGACCATTGAAGTCAGTGGACATACGGATAATGTCGGCGAAGCTGGGGCTAATCTGTCATTGTCCCAGGCTCGAGCAAATGGTGTTGTAGCCTATTTAGTTGAACAAGGTGTGCCTCGGGAGCGTTTGTCCTCCAAAGGATACGGACAGACTAAACCCTTGGTAGCAAACGACACTGAAGAAAATCGAGCGCAAAACCGGCGCACTGAATTTAAGATCTTATCCAAATAAAAGTAACCTTTCTAGGATATGGAAAACACAAAGACCTGGGACGAAGAAGTCCTTATCGAAGAAAGTGGATTTGATGATCATTTTCATGAACATCATCATGGCGATAAGTATCAGACCAGTTTTATTACCCATTATATATTCAGTCAGGATCACAAAATGATCGCCCGTCAATTTTTAATGACTGGAATGTTTTGGGGATTGGTAGGGGCATTAATGTCCGTTATTTTTAGGCTGCAATTGGGATTCCCTGAGGAAAGTCTTGCTTGGTTAAAACCCCTGCTTGGCAAGTGGATAACCGTTAATGTTGATGGAATAGGAACACTGGCTCCGGAGTTCTACTACGCTTTAGTGACAATGCACGGTACAATACTCGTATTTTTTGTTCTTACTGCAGGACTGAGTGGTACGTTTTCCAATCTTTTAATTCCTTTCCAGCTCGGTGCAAGAGATATGGCTTCACCGCTTTTGAATATGTTTTCATATTGGTTCTTTTTCCTGGCTAGTGTAGTCATGTTCTTTTCGCTATTTCTGAACACCGGTCCATTTTCAGGTGGTTGGACAGCATACCCACCGCTTAGTATTTTACCACAGGCTTCCTCTGGTTCTGCTGGTGGTATGACCCTATGGACAATCAGTCTTGTGTTGTTTGTAGTATCTGTGTTATTAGGTGGTATTAATTATATAACCACGGTACTCAATCTTCGGACAAAAGGTATGAGTATGTGGCGGATGCCACTTACGATTTGGGCCTTTTTCCTCACCGCTATCCTCGCACTGTTGTCTTTTCCGGTCTTAGCGGGTGCTTTTTTTCTTGTCATTTTTGACCGTAGTCTGGGGACAAGTTTTTTCCTTAGTGAAATATATA
>JBBQMA010000281.1:0-4350 GCA_038328415.1 Chitinophagales bacterium
GTTTCGTTCATTTCTTGCCGTCGAGTGGAGAAGCACGTAATTGCCGGGTGCAAGACTAGGATTGTAGAACAAAAACTTAACATTGCGCTGTCCGGTATAAGCAAAGTCATTGTAGAGCCAAATTTGGTAAGGCGGCGCCTGAGGTTCATCTTCTACATCGATGATGTCATTAGGCTTGCCGTATTTCATGAGCGCAAATCCCCTGTCCGATTCAAACCCGTATCCAAATCCCGACTTGTATTGTTGGTCCACTACAGCAGCGATAGCCATGTAGGCGTCGTAGGCCTTCCTTGGCTGATTGGCGTCCTCTCTTAGGAAAAAATTATGGAGGAAGATTCGTTTCGCATTCAGAATTTTGTTCTGTATGGTAGCGTTTAGCAGATCTATTTCCTTATCCCAGGCTCTTGGTGCGGTGGCGCGCAAGGCATAATTCAATGCACCTTCATCCAGATCAGCAAGAAAGACCGTCGTCGAATCTGTGCCGGAAATAACTGCCAATGCAGATGGCTCCGGCTCCAAAGCAGGATTGCTTCGCTGAAACGTTATTTTACGGCTACCAAGCAATTGAAGATTCGTGTCTCTGATTTCTGTAACCAAAGCATAATTGCCGGATGGCAAATGTTGAATATCCATTTGAATAAGCACAGGATCTAGGGCACGGGCCTTACGTCTTTTCGAGATGGCCTGTTGGATCCGCTGCGTGGAATTACCAGTTACGCTTACTAAATGATAATCAAATTGGTAAGTCTTGTTCATCATGGCCGTGTCCTTACAATAAATCTCCTGGTAGAAGTAAAGCATGTTTGATCGACCTGAATAGTAGCGGTGAGGAAGTGGTTCCATCAGATACCCGTTTCGCATCAGCGGATGAGGCTCTTTGGAAGGATTTACCGACATGAGCAACATAGGATCTGACAGGGTCCAGACTGCGTTGGATGGTTCTATTTCAAGCGTCCGTTCCATGATTAATGTGTCGGCCGATCGGTGGACATCAAATGCCTCTATACGGAGCTTATAATTCCCGACAGGTAGGATGTAACGGCGGATGTCAACAAAGTCCTGGCCTTTATTGGGGGAGAGAGGGCTGTGCAGGAGCAGGTGATCGTATTGAACAATGACGCTGTCGTGCTCAAAATAAAGCAGTATATCAAGGGAAGATCGCCATTGCCCGTCCGGAGTAGGAACGGCTATGAGGGAAGTGCCTGATATATAAAATTGAACTTCCGCATACGCTTCGTTTTCGCTGTAGAACCGTGTTACATCTACGAATAATTGTACGGGACCACTATCCTGTCCACGCACCTGTGCCGGCAACAGGATGGCCAAAAATCCAATATACAGCCAATGTGATATGATCTTCATAGCAGCGAATAAGAAAGAAAATAAGCCATTCTAGAGGCTATTATTGTTTCCGTTCCAAATTGAACCGGAATGCCTGGTTCTGGATCAATGTTGACATAATCAAAAACTGGCTGTCCAACACAGTTATATGAAAAGTTTGGGGCGAAAGATTTTCGGCAGTCATAATTAAACTGTCCGAAAGCAGGTTATAAGTGGCTTGCAAATTTCCTGATGACCAGGGTCCGTTCAAAGGGAGATTGGTCTCCATAGCCTGGTCGGCATTAAAATTGAAAAAAGTACCGTCAAGTACTTTGGTTTCCTGTTCGTTGCGGTATGCTGTTACTAATTGCCATTCCCCTTTGATGTGTTCTGGAAATCGAGCATAAGGCGATTCAACAGCTTTGGGTTGACAAGCATTCAATACAACCAGACCATTAAGAACCAGACCTGATAGTAATATGGATAAGGAGACCTTGAACATTATGACAAATATAGTGATGTTTTATCAAAAAACCAGTTATCCCATTGCATCAGAGCGGGTCAGCTCGAGCAAGGTGATTTCAGGGAGGATGCCCACTCGCCCCGGATAGCCTAGAAAGCCTAAGCCCCGATTGACGTATAAGTGTTGGTTCCCTTTGGTGTAGAGGCCCGCCCACTGTTTGTACATATATTGGATTGGACTCCATTTTAGCCAGCCCGGGATTTCTACTCCGAATTGCATGCCGTGTGTATGTCCCGACAAGGTCAGGAAGATATCCGGCGCTTTCTCAGCAATCTGAGCATCCCAGTGGGATGGGTCATGGGAGAGAAGGAGTTTTAGTGGTATTTGTTCGGCACCCTGGACAGCCTTCTTTAGGTCACCATATTGATGGAATCGGGGAAGTGCTGAATAATTTTCAACACCAATGATAGCTATTTTCTCTTCTTCAATTTGCAGAACCCGATTTTCATTTCGAAGCAAATCCCAACCCATTTTTTGGTGAGTATCCAGTAGAAGTTCAAAATTTGCTGCCTTCTCTGTGGGATTTTCCCAGCGATGATAATCGCCATAGTCATGGTTGCCCAATACAGAATATACACCATAACGGGCGCGAATAGCCGAAAACATTTCTATAAATGGTTCCATTTCATTTGCCTTGTTATTGACCAGATCTCCCGTAAAGCAGACAATATCCGGCCCGAGATCATTAATCATCCGTATAGCATTTTCCACGGGTTCCTTCAGCGTGAAACTACCTGAATGGATATCGGAAATCTGAACAACTTTTAGTCCTTCCAGCCCGAAAGGTAAATTAGGGACAGGGACCTTCATCCGGTGCAGGGTATACCTGTATGGATTTCGCCACATGCCATAAAGGAGCATTGTAAAAGGGAGTAAACCTGCTGTCAAGCCCAAGGTGGATAAAAACCTGGAACGTCCTGGCATGTATGGGGTTGTGTCCTGCCACCAACTCATGATATAAAGCACCAGGCGACGCAAGTCATCAAAAAGCACAAAAGGTAATACAAGCACTTTACAGATATACACAAGCACCAGAAATGCTGAAAAAACGGATCGCCCGTTTGTACCTGGTAGCAAATGAGCATATCCTGCCTGAAACATTGCTAAGAACACAATGCTAATCACGGGTATACTCCAGTAGATGATTTGCAGGACTAGCCGGGTAGGTTTATTTGCAAATTGGATGCTGGTCAGGAAAGGTTGATAGACATAGCCATCAATGAGGAAAATTACGAGAAGCAGTATTAGTAAACGCATGGCTTTTGTCAGAATAATAATTGCCTAATGAAACGCTGGATTTGCTCGTAAGAATATTTTTCTATGTCCATTTGTTGTTAAAAGCCTTACTTTTTCGACCATATCCAACTTTAGAACTATGAAATCATCGAATCGCCATGCTCTTATTACCGGTACTAGCTCAGGAATTGGTTTGGAAGCAGGCCAATTATTACTCAAAAATGGTTGGAATGTTATTGGCACAGTAAGATCAACTGCTGATGCAGAACATCTGCGGGAGCGTTTGGGCGAGCGTTTTTATCCGATTGTGTTGGATGTCAGTTCTCCGGCAGAAATGCATGTCGAAGCGGCCAATCAGGTTGGTGACATTCTACAGGGACAACCACTGGATGCGTTGGTTCACAATGCCGGCATTGCCCAAGGTGGTCCTCTGGTTTTTCAGCCGGAGGGCGAATTCAGGGCGATTTTTGAAACGAACGTTCATGGCGTGTTTAAGCTTACTCAAGCCATATTTCCACTTTTGACAAAAGGAAGCAGAATGGTGATGATTAGCTCGGTTTCAGGCAGATTAGTTACCCCATTCATTGGGGCATATGCCGCTTCGAAATTTGCTATTGAAGCTTTAACAGACGCTTATCGCAACGAACTGGGCATGCTTGGAATAGAAGTCATTTCCATACAGCCCGGACCAGTCAAAACGCCCATCTGGCAAAAAGCAAGACAGCCAGTAGAGAAATACCAGCAAACGCCTTACAAAGACTTGCTTGAGCAACAAGATAAATTAATTGATGCGACGGAGCTGAGTGCTCTACCTGTAGAGACCATAGCTGCTCTTATACTGAAAGCACTTGAAAACCCCAAGCCCTCAACCAGATATTTAGCTGTTCGAAATTCCTGGATTGTTAGACTAGCCGGCATGTTACCAGACAGGATTAAAGATAAGCTGGTGATGAGCCGGTTGAGGAAAATGAAAAAACCAGGTGTGTAAAGCCTTAGGCTTTGGCAAACTTGCGCTCCTTGATCCGTGCTTTTTTACCTACCAATTCACGAAGGTAATATAGACGGGAACGACGCACCTTACCTCTTTTGAGTACTTTGATCTCATCGATGTTGGGTGAGTCGAATGGCAAAATACGCTCCACACCCACGCCATTGGAAATTTTGCGGACTGTAAAGGTCTTTGTGTTTCCTGTCCCTTTGATTTGAATCACGTCACCACGATAGTCCTGAATCCGGACTTTCTCTCCTTCAATGATGCGATAGCTGACAAC
>JBBQMA010000282.1:0-4341 GCA_038328415.1 Chitinophagales bacterium
CAGGATTCGAGCCGTTTTATCTATGCGTATCCTAATGTTTTTTTATTTAAAAGTGATTTACAGGTCATCTGTGATTCCCTGGTTTATAATGAAAGGGACTCTCTTTTTTCCTTTTATCAGGATCCGGTTGTCTGGTCAGACACCTCACAATTCACGGCAGATACGATAGCGATCCGGTTAAAAAATCAACAGATCGACTCTATCTATTTGTTGAAAAAGGCTTTTATCGTAAATACATTAGATTCGATTTATTACAATCAAATCAAAGGCCGGAACATAACAGCTATTTTTCTTGACAATACCATTAGCAGCATGTTTGTCAATGGAAATGCGGAAACGGTTTATTATGCATTAGATGACCGAAATGCCTATATCGGTGTAAATAAGTCGGAGTGCAGTGATATGGTCTTGTTATTCGAAACCCGGCAGGTAAAAGACATCTTCTATCTCAAGGACCCAAAGTCAATCATGTATCCCATGTCGCAAGTCAATCATGAGCAACTGCGGATGGAGGGTTTCCAATGGAGGGAAGACGAACGGCCATTGAGCCTAGAGAATATAATAAACCGGTGGAAGAACGCTCAAGCCCTGGTCGGGAACAAATAAATGTAGGATAGTATTGTTGTTCCATGTGATTATTTTCCTGCACAAAAAAAACCGGAGCTCCAAAAGGATGCTCCGGTTTTTTTATAATGTTTGGAGATCGAAGAACTATTTATTCCGGGCGTCCACCTTTCAAGCTGTCCTGGTAAGCTGTAAGTTCGTCCCACTTTCCGTCAGCGGCCATTTGCGCTTGAGCTGGCCAGGTTGTCGGGTCGTGCATTTGGTAGCGGCTACCAGCTTCGTTGAGGATCTCTTTAATACGGTCGACATCGGCTGAAGCCAACGCTGCCCAAGTGTCAATACCTCCATCCTTAAGCAATTGCTCAATTTTGGGACCAACGCCCTCAATGATTTTAAGATCATCAAGTTTAGGCGCTTTGCCGGCAGCTTTAGGTTTAGGTTCAACAGCCTCAGCAACAGATGATTCGGGAGCTGAAGTGGCGATTGTTGCCTGAGGCGCATCTCCAGCGGGTGTAGCTTTCCTGGCAGCCGGTTTGGATGATTTTATTTCAGCAACGGATTCAGCAACCTCAGCAAACGCAGGTAAAATGCTGATAAAAGTCCGATCCTTGCGGCCAGTTTTAAAATGTACTGTCCCATCGGTCAATGCAAACAGGGTAAAATCTCTACCCATGCCTACGTTTTCGCCAGGATGGAATTTAGTGCCTCGTTGACGTACAAGAATATTTCCAGAGCGAGCGGTTTGACCACCAAAGAGTTTAACTCCAAGGCGTTTGCCTTTACTGTCGCGACCATTATCTGAACTACCTACACCTTTCTTATGTGCCATGGTTGTTGGTGTTTAACAAATTAAGCAATGATGGATTCGATACGGATTTTCGAAAAACTTTGGCGATGCCCGTTTTTGACCCGATAGCCTTTGCGGCGTTTCTTTTTGAAAACCACGACTTTGTCGCCTTTTTGACGACCAAGAACAACGGCTTCTACTTTTGCGCCCGACAGGAAGGGCTTGCCCATGGTGACCTGACCATCACGGTCGGTTAGATGAACCTCTCCGAAAGAGACTTTGTCTCCTTCTCCTGCCTCCAGCTGGTGGACGAAGAGCTCTTGCCCTTCCTCGACTTTGAATTGTTGACCAGCGATAGTGACAATTGCAAACATGTTAGGTTCTTTTTTAGCGGCTGCAAAGATAGATTCTATTTTCGATATATCAAAGATTTTCAAGCTTATATTTAAAGGAAATCACCTTGAAATCAAATGTAATCTTTCAATATGAACCGTCGGTGAACCGTCGTTCGGCCACGCTTGAGCGTTAATCGTATCATTTTGCCCTGATCCTTTCGCATCCGCTTGTTGAGACCTTGGAGCCCTATGAGCGAAGTCGGCCACCCATTATATCGGCTGATGATATCGCCCGGCCGGATATCAGCCAATTGTGCAGGGGATCCGGGAATCGATTCCTGGACTACTACTTTTTGCAAATAAGCGCCAGATGCTAATAAAAAAAGTCCGCTCCTGTCAACGGGAAAGGGATTTTTGAAAGTACGATTTGGTTTAAGATAGAGAAAGCTGCTTCGGTAATCAAGAATGATATCAAACCGATCTAATAGCAGATTGCCTATCAAGCCTTTTCTGCCCTGGAGCAAATTGGTGTCGGGATAACTAGTGATATGCTGAAAGTTGCCCGTTATGTTCAATAATTCATGTGTTCCTATGGTGATACTTCGAATTCGGCCTTTTGCTCCCATGATAACCCCTCCAAGTCCAATACCCAGGACGCCATTTACTGTCTGCGTGGGCAATTGGATAGCCGGATGACTATCTGTTAATAACATAACTCCTATTGCTGCACCCGTATCCAGGAGATATTTGAGGTGAACTGGTGGTGTATTTTCGTGAATTTGGCACAATAGGGTCACATAAGGCTTGTTTCTTATGAATGTTGCAGGGATGGCATCATATCCAGGGGGAGCGGTAAAATATTCGGGGTCAATAAAGGTGATGATCTTTTTCCGAAAATCCAGTGACAGTATGAATCTGCTAAGTATATCAGCACCGATTATACCGTGTATTGGAGAGCCGGTAAAATAATTGATCCGAAAATAATCGTCATAGGTGACAAGCATATCTCTTGAAAGCAACTTGATCCCGTGGATATCCAGGTTTATATTGCGTATCAGAAAAGCTTTAATTTCTGTTTGCAGGTCTGCTCCAAGAAGGTTATATTCCCTTTCGTAAGGGATTTTAAGTAAATCGCTTATTTCCTTTTGTGTTAAAATGGAATATTCTGCACCTGTATCCAGGATGAACCGAAGGGGAAGGATATTCTGAAATAACACATCTATGACTATAAATCCATTCTCGTAACTGAAAGGCACCCTCATTATTTTGCTCTTTAGCATGATAGGAGAGAATCCATGCGATTCCTGAGCTATCGAATCATGCGGAATAATTGATAGTGTAATAGATAGTAAGGTCGCTACAATTACAAAACAAATTTTTGATAGGAGTAATCTCCCTTGTTTGTCCGGATTTTTAGCTCGATTTAGGTACATGCCCGATATTGAAATGGTTATCCATTTTAACTTTCAGCATCTTGATCATCATTAATGCTTCATCGATATGCTTTATTTTCGTTCGAAAACTTAGGACAGCAAGTCGGATCCAAATATGATTATCAATGGTGGTGGATGATAGAAACAGACGGCCATCCGCATGAATAGCTTTTATGAGCCAATCGGTCAACGTGTCAGGATTGGCGCCGTCAGCATAATATCGGAAGTAGGTTACCGAGAGCAAAGGTTCGGGGCCCGTTTCAAAACCCAAGAGACCAATTTGCTTATGAAAGTAAGCGCACAATAGTATCTTTTCAGCAAGACAGGCTTTAAATGCGGCCAATCCTCCCAATTTAAGGGCGAAATACATCCTCAGGCCTCTGAAATGCCTGGTCAGTTCCGGAGAAAGATCAGCCGGCGAATAGCCCATTCCTTCAACCGCGGCATCCTGCATATACGTTGCCTTGTAATAGTGGCTGTTAGCCAATAACTGTATATCGCGAATAAGGACTGCGCCAGTGCCATAGGGGAGGAACAATCCTTTGTGTGGGTCTACAACTATTGAATCAGCACGCTCCATTCCTTTCAATAACCGCTTTTGTTCCTCAAGTAAATAGAAAAATCCTCCATAGGCTCCATCTATATGGAACCAAATATTTTCTTTTTTGGCGATATCTGCCAGTTGATCTAATGGGTCTATTGTTCCTGTATCGGTAGTCCCTGCTGAGCCAATGATCAAAAAGGGGTTCAACCCAAGGTTTCGGTCTGCGGCTATGGTGTGTGCCAGTACCTCAGATTTGATGCGATGTTGATCATCCAAGGGGATCTCCCGAAGGATGCTAAAACCCAGGCCGGCTATGCGAAGGGCCTTGTGGAGGCAGTGATGCATATGGGCAGAGCCATAAATCACCGCCTTTTCAAATTGAGAAGGTCGGAGTCCGGCAGCATCCCGGGCAGTTGTGATCGCTATCAAATTTGCAATGGAGCCACCTGACGTCAGTGTGCCACCACTTGATTCTGGAAACTCAAAGACATTGGCCAACCATCGGATGAGGAAATTTTCCAGAGCCACTGCGCCAGGATTGGCAAAGGCTATTCCTGCATAACGGTTTGTCACGGCAGCAATAAAATCACCAATTGCAGCAGGAGGTACTCCGCCTCCGGGAATATAACCCAAATGGCCACCACTGGCTGGATTAAGGCCATCACGATCAATCCATAT
>JBBQMA010000283.1:0-4327 GCA_038328415.1 Chitinophagales bacterium
GAAAAGTACCTTATTGCATATACTGGGCACTTTGGATTACCCTGATACTGGTGTTATTACCATTAATGGTCAGGAAACAAGTGGTCTCAGAGGTAATCAATTAAGTCAGTTCAGAAATCAAACCATTGGTTTCATTTTTCAATTTCACCATTTGCTGCCAGAATTCACGTCTATTGAGAATGTAATGATGCCGGGTCTAATTAAAGGCAAGTCAGAAAAGGATTGCCGGGAAAGAGCCTCCGAGCTGCTAGTTTACCTTGGTTTGGAAGAACGAATGCTCCATAAGCCCGGTCAACTTTCAGGCGGTGAACAACAGCGGGTAGCGGTGGCTCGTGCATTATTGAATAGACCTGCTGTTATCCTGGCTGATGAGCCTACGGGTAATCTGGATAGTATTAATTCCAAAGAAATGCACGAACTATTTTTAAGACTACGGAATGACTTTGGGCATACATTTCTCATTGCTACCCATAGTGCAGACCTTGCATCACTATGCGACCGAAAATTTGAAATGGCCGATGGCCAAATTTCCTAAATTAAAGGTCTTAAAATATTAAGTACTAGTGTACAAACTGTTATCTGCTCTTATAGCGCATGAATCACATCATATTGGGTGAGAATGTGTACCTGCCCTGTTTGATCCTTGCACAAAATGGCAGTGACACGTTTATCCAACAAGCGATTAAGTCGTTTCAAAGGGGTGTCCATCTCTACCCATGGAAATGGCTCAGACATGACCTCTTCTATTCGTTTGTCCGCATTTACTATCGGATTTTCCAGTAAAAGATTTAAAACCAGGGATTCAGTCACCGCCCCTATAATCTCATTATCCGTGGTGACGGGGAGTTGGGATAGGTCATAATCTTTCATAAGTTTGAATGCTTCCCGCAGTGTCTTGCTAGCTTCGATTCCTATAAATTCCTTTATTTCTTTTTTCCTGATCAAGTCATTTACAGTCATATCATCCTGCAGAAACCCTCGTTCTCGCATCCAGTCATCATTGTAGATTTTTCCAACATACCTGCTACCGTGATCGTGAATGATCACGACGACAACATCGTCTGGAGAAAGCTTGTCTTTGAGTTGGAGTAATGCACCAACAGCGCTTCCCGCTGAATATCCTAGAAGCAGGCCTTCTTCTCTGGCTAATCGGCGCGCAACAAGGGCAGCATCCTTGTCACTTACCTTTTCAAAATGGTCAATAAGTGAAAAATCAACATTCTGTGGTAAAATATCTTCGCCGATACCTTCAGTTATATACGGATAAATTTCTTTGGTATCAAACTCTCCGGTTTCATGGTACTTTTTAAAAACAGAACCGTAAGTATCAACACCCCAGATTTTAATAGCTGGATTTCGTTCCTTTAGATAACGGGCAGTTCCTGAAATTGTACCTCCGGTTCCAACACCTACAATGAGGTGAGTAATTCTTCCATCCGTCTGTTCCCAAATTTCTGGACCAGTAGATTCATAATGTGCTTCCCGGTTTGATAAATTGTCATATTGGTTGCACCAGAATGAATTGGGAACCTCCTTGCTAAGTCGTTCAGCCACTGAATAATAGGATCGCGGATCATTTGGCCCCACATTAGTAGGACAAACAATTACTTCCGCGCCAAGTGCTTTTAAAAGATCAACTTTTTCCTTGGATTGTTTGTCAGTGGTTGTAAAAATACAGCTATAACCTTTGACAATTCCGGCTAAGGCCAGTCCCATACCCGTATTCCCGGAAGTACATTCAATAATTGTACCCCCAGGTTTAAGCCGACCATCCTTTTCAGCATCCTCAACCATCTTCACCGCCATCCGGTCTTTAATGGAATGACCGGGATTAAACGTTTCCATTTTGATAAGGCAAAGGCAGGGAATTCCATCATTAAGTCGCTGGAGCTGAACCATAGGTGTGTTTCCTATCGTCTCAAGAATATTCCGGCAGTATTTCATAGGTTAAGGTATTTCAAACGAATAAAAAAACGATGATCCTTCACACCCAGCATTCGCGAGACCGCATTACTAGTCACTACAACAGTGCCCGGTGGATAGGTGCCTGGTGGGATGCGACCAATGACCCGCGCAAATACAATTCGATTATTGAGTGGGTTTTTTAAGGCGACCGGGCTATTTATTGCGGAACCATTGTGCAGTACTACAAGTTCGTCATCAGGATTGTCAGCAAAAATTCGGGTGCCATAGCCTTGTTCCTGCAATTCAGCACCTGTTGTCCGGTCCTGCATATATTGACTTCTGAGTTTGTGGCTTTTTATCCAAAGGGGATGACCTGAAAACTGTCGGATACTGTCAGGAATTCCTTTTGTGCTAAGCCAACCTACAAAAAGCTTTGTACCAGGCTTGATATTTTCATCCTCTAGATTATTAAACTGTTTCATACTTTCCAATGGCAAGCCAAAATATCTTCGGCTAATTTGGAAAAGCGTTTCACCTTTTTGGACCGTATAATACAATGGGGCACCTTTCCATCGCGCGTAATCTGGATACCGAAACGGCAGAATTGCCTTTTTAGGTACCGGTATAATAAGCGTATCCTTTATCCCGGGCATTCGATCCTTAAATTGACCGTTGTAAAATAATAATTCCTCCAATTCTAGACCATAAAATCTGGAAACCCCATATAAAGTTTGGCCTTGAGCAACAGTATGTTTGATAAACAATCTACCTGATTCCCGTCCAACTTGCAGGGTATCCCTAAAGGTTAAATAATTATCCCTTGTACCAGTTTGTCCAGACAGGTCATTACCGGCGAGCAGACAAAAAACAAAAAGAAAGCACAAGTAGCGAATGGTCATGGGATGAATCAGATTTTTCGCAAAAGTAGAAAAGGCAGTGGACAATGGTTTACATTTGTTAAACGAAGAAAATCGGTGAAAGATATAGCAGGTATTATTCCGGCCCGTTGGGCATCTTCCAGGTTTCCTGGTAAACCGTTAGCCAGGTTGAAAGGACAGCCCGTTATTTTACACGTCTGGGAACGTTGTGTTCAATCAGGCCTTGGTCGGGTGATCATTGCTACAGATGATCATCGTATCGAGCAAGTGTGTACAGATGCCGGAGCGGAAGTTGCTTTGACTGATCCATCGTTACCCAGCGGCACAGATCGATGTGCTGCTGTAGCCAGGCAAATTGACTCTCCCTTCATAATAAATATACAAGGTGATGAACCATTCATAGATCCAGCGGCTATTCAGCAACTGGCTAGCTTGATCTCAGAACGGAATGCACCGCAAATAGCTACGCTAATTCGATTGGAACGCAATCCGGAAATACTTTCTTCTCCCCATGTTGTCAAAGTTGTTAAAAGCAAAACCGATATGGCGATGTATTTTAGTCGCCAATGGATTCCATTTCAACGAGAAGTTACTTTATCTGAATGGACAGAACATATTGATTATTATACACATATAGGAATGTATGGATTTGAAAAACAAACGCTTTTGACTCTTGCCTCCTTACCTGTTTCATTACTTGAACGCGCAGAACAACTTGAACAACTGCGTTGGTTGGATAATGGCTTCCAAATCAAGTTGGGGGTTACGTCCTATGCTTCCAGAGGTATTGATACACCCGAAGATCTAATTCAGGCAGAATTGGACTGGAACAACTATAACAATTCTCCAGAAAACCCAAATGGTAAGAGAAGCGAGACTGAATCAAATAGCCATATTGGACCTGTTTCCCCCTGAAGAATAAGGCGTATAGGCCGACCATTTGTTTTTTCTTGCTCAAAGAGCAGTTGCCTGCATTGTCCGCATGGCGTGGCAGGGCTGTTTACCGTTTGATTTTTATTCTGGACTGTGATAGCCATACTTACCATTACATGTCCATGAAATTGAGTTTTTACGGCAGCTAAAGTCGTCTGCTCAGCACAAAGACAGACCGGATAAGAGGCATTTTCTATATTGAATCCAGTTATGATTTGGCCTGATTGTAGAGCTATAGCAGCACCAACCTTGAAATTAGAATAAGGGGAATAGCTATTGTTCAACGCTAGCCGGGCGTGCTCCATTAAGATCCGATCAGTATCGATTAATAAATCTGGCTTTTCGATAACATGGTAATCCATAGTTAAAAGTAGTTACGCTTGTTTAGGCTATTAAGTAAAGATGCCCTTTTTTTACGATAATTTTGCGGTCTGGTTTTATTTCAATGAAAAAGATACTTGTACTCGGTGCGGGCCGTTCGGCAACATCATTAATCAATTTTCTAAACAGGCATGCCAATCATGAAGGTTGGCACGTCACAGTTGGTGATGCGGATCAGCAAGCGCTAAGTAATAAATTGCTGCATTTAGACCACATTAAGGGTCAAACTT
>JBBQMA010000284.1:0-4269 GCA_038328415.1 Chitinophagales bacterium
TGCTGTTCTTCGATTTACACGATCCGCCAGATTAAGCTCCGGAAAAGCCTCATTAAAGAGATCTGTATATCCAAATGCTGCTGCCATTTGTGGATTTATATCCTGCCGGTGTGTCACTAATCCAATGAAATTTTGACTTTCCAATGCTTTGAACCCTTCCTGGTTAACCGCAAAATCACCAGTCCACTTGGATTCAGTGCCTAAATTATTGCCCGTACTGCCAAATGCTCCTGACCACATCGTGTTTTCAACCTGACCCACATTTAAAACACTGAGAGGGCGGGCCCCCTGAACATCTATTTCACTGATTGCATAACTGTTATGAATTTGCCGCATATCCCCCTGGTAACCCATTCCCATTGCTCCATCTGCTATACCCTGAAAGCGCCCAATCCGAAATCCAGCCTCAGGAGTATGACAAGTGGCGCAGGAATAGGTGCGCATACCTTCAGGGTGCTTCGCTTCTATGCCAATCCCTGGTTCGAAAAATAGCATTTTGCCCAGATCGACTTTTGCTTTATTCAACGGATTTTTTGGATCTTGAGGGATAAGAGCCAAATTGGAGGATTCCGGCAATAGAAAATGATTCAATTTACCGGTAGGGGAAAGTGTCTCTAAGGATGTACGCAGAGTCAGGTCCAGAGGAATCTCCGGAAACTTTGCCTCATGTTTACATCCGACAATAATACCCACGCTTATTAATAAAATCAACGCTGCGCGAGTAGGTGTTGTGCACGCCATACCCTGAAATATTTGTTTGTAGTTACCAAAACTGTGCTCAAAGTTACTTGCATATCATGTTCCAGTCAAATAGATATTTTCAATAATGTAGACTAACTGTGACACAAATTTGCACTTACATAATATATTATTTAAATCTATGTATTACGCAAATGCATTAAAATTATATGAATTATATAACCATTTCGTCCAGATATCAATAAATAGTACGTTTTCAAATGGCTAAGTGTGACATGATAAGTATTGAAAATTAGGCGCAGAAATGATTAAGATCATTTCCAAATGAGGCTCCAAGGAGAAATAGTTGGCCTGAACTTCCCCATTTTTACGTTGAAAATGGACTTTGATAACCTCTCCCTTGTCGTAATTTCACCTCCCTCGCACCGTGTGCCATTGATTATCATCTGATTCTTTACCTTCGGGAAAATCACCAGACTATGCATTTAACATTTTGCGGAGCTGCAAGGGAAGTAACCGGAAGCGCCCATCTTTTGACCCTCGATGATGGCTTTACCATCTTGTTAGATTGTGGTATTTATCAGGGCAGAAATGATGATATGGTCGGTTTTAATGAGCAATGGCTATTCGAACCAAGCACCATTGACTGTGTGGTCTTGTCCCATGCCCATATCGATCACAGCGGGAGATTGCCCAAATTATATAAAGACGGATTTCGCGGTAACATATATACTACACCGGCTACCCAAAGCCTGTGTACGATAATGCTAATGGACAGTGCCAAGATTCAGTAACAGGATGCAGGGTATTATCACAAGGTTAACCACAAAAAAAACAGGCCAAATAACAAAGTCAGAGAGCCTCTCTATACACAGGCTGATGCGATTGCTGTTATGAACCAGTTTGTAGGCGTTTCGTACAATCGCTGGTTGCGCATTCACCCTGAGGTGGAGGTCTATTACAAGGATGCAGGCCACATTTTGGGAAGCGCCAATGTAACGCTTCGGATACGCCGTGGAAAGCGGGAGGTATATCTCGGTTTTACAGGGGATATCGGCCGCAAAGACAGGCCTATACTACGTGATCCACAGCAACTTGCACCTGTGGATTACCTGATCTCTGAAAGTACATATGGTGACCGCCTACATGATGAAAAGCCAGCAGAACATGATCGCTTCCTACGCATTCTTAAGGAGACCTGTATTGAACAAAGAGGAAAACTGATCATACCGGCATTTAGCATCGGCAAAACGCAGGAACTGATCTATATGATGGATCAGCTGGCCAATGAAGAGAAATTGCCTAACATCCCGGTATATGTCGACAGTCCGCTTTCTACCGGAGCCACAGAGATTTATGCATTGCATCCTGAGTGTTATGATGCTGATTTGACAGAATACCTCATCACCGACCCTAACCCATTTGGTTTTCGCAACCTCACATTTACCCGCAGCGTAGAGTCATCCAAAGCACTAAATGATAAAAAAGAGCCTTGTGTCATTATAAGCGCATCCGGCATGATGAACGCCGGCCGGGTAAAACATCACCTGGCCAATAATATCGAGGACGCCCGGAATACCTTCCTCATGGTAGGTTATTGTACACCGGGAACTCAGGGCCATGCTTTGCGTAGTGGTGAGAAACGCGTACATGTATTCGGTGAGTGGAAAGAAGTGAATGCCCGGGTAGAAACGATGGACTCCTTTTCTGCCCATGCCGACCGGGATGAAATGCGGGAATATTTGAAGGGCCAGGAGGAAAAAGTCAAACAGCTTTTCCTTGTGCATGGTATCTATTCGGTCCAACAATCCTTCTCTGAATTATTGAAAAAGGATGGTTTTAGCGATGTCCAGATACCCGAATTAGGACAGCAGTACGAACTTCATGGGTTGGATTAAAGAACTGCCCAGACAACGCTTTTCGAATTATACGCGTTACCTTCATGGTTTCATTGCACAATGAAACCTTTCTTTATTTAGTTTCAGTTGATTTTTTATGAAAAATAACTTCATTTATTCCTTCATCGTCATTTCAATTATATTTTTTCTTACCGCCTGCAATAAGGATGTTGAAGAAATAAAATTTGAACCAGAACTGGCTTTGCCACTTTTTTCATCCACCTCAACACTGGCAGATCTTTTTGGGGAGAATACAGACACATCGTCACTGGTGATTGCTTCGGATGGCAGTATGACCCTTGTTTATAAAGGTGACATTGTTCGTCGGGAAGCAAGCGAGATTTTTAAAGCCATTCCGCCTTTTCCAGGGATAATGTTCGATTCTGTACTCACTGCACCATTTACACTTGAAAATCAGATCAATGTCATTCGTGCCCATTTTACAGCTGGAATTATTAATGTGCAGCTCAATTCTAACATCGCGGAAGACTTGGATTTTGTGCTTGAATTCCCGGATGTCACAAAAGGAGGTCAAACGTTAAAAGTTGTTGGTGAAGTAGATTATACTGGCACACTGCCTGTAATTGTAACTTTTCCACCTATTTCCACTGCCGGATATGATATCAACCTAAGTGGCTTGGAAGTAAATGTCCGGTATTTCGCCACTAAAAAATCGAACGGGGAGCGTGTCAAATTGCCTAGTGTTGGCTTCCTGATTACTGGAATTAAGTTCTCTTATCTGGAAGGGTACTTTGGCTATGAAGTCCATCAAATACAACGCGATACAATAACGATGGATGTTTTTAAGAATATCCTTCAGGGTAATCTTGAATTTGCGGATCCAAGGGTCACCATAATTGTTGAAAACTCATTTGGCTTCCCGCTTCGATCAAAAGTAACGGTGCTTAGAGTTAGCAATGAAACAGAATCGGCCGACCTGGAAAGTCCCTTGGTCACCAGTGGGTTTGATTTTGGATATCCCGCTTTAAATCAGGTAGGCTCAACTGTCACAACCAATTTTTACTTTGATAAAAATAACTCCAATATTAAAGAGGTATTCAACCTTTACCCCATTTATTTAGACTATCAAATCGATGCCATATCCAACCCCGATGAAATCACCAACCTGGTCGGATTCACAACAGACTCATCCTATTTTGCGCTTAAGGTACAGGTCGAACTCCCTTTACATGGAAAGGCAGATGGTTTTGAGGGTGACAAGACATTTGACGTTGATTTTTCTGCATTGGAGGATTTGAAAAAAGCTGAACTCAAACTTGTTGCGGAAAATGGGATGCCTGTGGATATTGTAGCCCAGGCAACACTTATCGATGCAAACGGAAATGAATTGGGTACCCTGCTCAATGATTTTGGGTTAATTCTTAAAGCCGCTCCTGTTGGTACTGATGGTTACTCCAACGGAATAAGTAGCCAGATCACGTTTATACCTGCTGATGAGGCATTACTGGAAAAAATGCGACTTTCCCGAAAAATACGTATCGACAGCCGGTTTTCTACAACCAATATGGGCCAAACGGATGTGCACATACGCAGTACCGATCAGGTTAATCTCCGGATGGGCTTAAAAGCCACCCTTGATTACAGTATCGGTGGGGAATGACCCTGCTTAACTGCTCGTCTTAACCCGAACCAGATATTACCTATTCTTCAA
>JBBQMA010000285.1:0-4267 GCA_038328415.1 Chitinophagales bacterium
CGGAGTATATCCCTTTGTAAATTATTCTCAAATAGGGGCATTTAAGAATGGAAATTTAGAAAAACTCAAAAAATATTTTGGACGCCAGTGATATGAATTTTAAGGCACCAAGACTTTCCTTAACTTAACGACATTAAATTGAAAGCTTCAAATATGGCTTCCAAACATTCTTTATTTCTTTAAAGGGCGCTTCTGTCAAAGTGATATACAAGCCTGCCTGAAATCAATTAGCTCAAATAAATTTTTCAAAATTCTAAAACTAATCATCTAAATAATGACGGACAATAATTTTATTATCAATTAATAATTTGTATAAGTAACGAACTCGCTCTAAAATCATTTTATCAGATGGCCTTGATTCCTTTTTAAATTCACTTTGATAAGATATATAGATATAATTATTTAAAGTGAAATCATATTAAAAAGAATTTAATAAGGGAACTAAATCATTACTAATTATCTTTCTCCATTCATCATCCAAGTATACAAATACCTCATCATCCGCGTATGCGTTTGATATTCTTTATTCCTTCCAATTGGAATAAAATCTATTAATTAATAAAAAAGTACTATTAGAAAGTATATTTCCTCCCCATTCTTTATTAACCAATGATTTAAACTCATATATTTCAAATAAATCATAAACACGTCCTTCAATAAACCCAAGACCAATACTTTTGTGATAGTAATCCTTGCAGGGTCTGGCATTTTGCTTATGGAACAACTCTTTTTAAATAATCTTGTTTTACTGCCCATGAAAACGCTTGTGCTCGGGGCCTCGCCCAATCCTCAACGGTATAGTTATCTCGCTATTGAACAATTGCGTATTCATGACCATGAAGTCGTTGCAGTGGGAAGTCGGCCCGGTCGCGTTGAGGATGTAGCTATTTTAACGGAGTGGCCGAATGTTATCCATGACCTGGATACAATTACGCTTTATCTCGGCCCCGAAAGACAAAAACCGGTTTATGAGCGGATCCTAGCTTACCATCCCCGACGGATTATCTTCAATCCCGGTACTGAAAATGCCGAACTCATGAGTCTGGCTCAAAAAGCCGGCATTGAAGTAGTGGCTGCTTGTACGCTGGTGCTCCTAAGTATCGAAGCCTATTAAAAGATTGCATTGGGCTCTATGCGTTAATACCCAATTTTTCCATTGCTATACCAACCGCTCGTCTGGATATCTCTGTCATTTCCGGCGAGGCCGCCTGGACTTCTACCAGCGCCTTCCTGATCGTCTGCGACACATCGTCAAAAATTCCGTGATCCGTGACTAAAATGTTTGGTTGCATCAAATAAGCAAATGCTCTCGCCATACCACAATTGGCAATAAAGTCAGGTATCAGGCTGATATGTTGGTCAACCTTTAACGCCGTTTCACCAAAAAACACCCCATCATCGGTAAAGGGCACATTGGCACCACAAGACACTACTTCGAGTCCATTGGCCATCAATCGGGTAATCTGCTCCGGATTGACCAGTTTGCTTGCTGCCCCGGGCATAAAAATATCGGCCGGCATATCCCAAAACCTGTCCTTCCCTTCCTCAAAAGGAACCGCCATCGGATGTGAAAGTTTATTGCCGTCCCTGCTGTTGAACAATTCCTCCACCTGATGATAATCCAGACCTTCAGGTGCCAATACGACGCCTCCTAGATCCAGTATTCCCGTAATTCTGGCCCCATGTGCAGCCAAATAATAGCCGGCAGCAGCAGCTACATTACCCCAGCCCTGAATGACAACGCGTTTCCCTTGTAGGCTTTCCTTACGGAAAAGGTCATAAAAATGTCGAATGGATTCACTGACGCCGTAACCTGTTATCAAATCTGCGACGGCATGTTTTTGCCTTCCCGGAGGGGCAAATGCCGGATCTTCAACCAGCTTGGCACAGCCAAAACGCAATTGACCTATGACGTGTATACGCTCCCCCTTTGCAGCATGAAAGTGCCCGTTGACAACCCCTTCCTGCGGATGCCAAAGCCCCAAAGCCTCTGTAATGGGAACCACATCCCGGATTTCATCCACATTAAGATCGCCTCCCGTTCCGTAATAATTTTTTAACAACGGAAAGACCGCCTTATACCAGCGCTGGAGCACTTCGTCTTTGCGGGGATCATTCGGATCAAAATCTATACCCGACTTAGCTCCACCTATGGCCGGTCCGCTCACAGAAAACTTAATTTCCATGACTTTTGCCAAGGATACCACTTCATCTCGGGTGAGTCCTTTTCGCATTCTGGTGCCTCCCCCTGCAGCACCACCCCTTAAACTGTTAATCACTACCCAACCCCGCGCTGTAGTAAGGGCATCCTGCCACTCAAAGACAATTTCAGGGGCTTTAGACTTATATACTTCCAGACGATTATCCATTGAAGCGACTTGTTTTATTCTACGGGCAAAGGTAGGAAATGGAACGCAGGAACCAGGGTGCCAACGATGACGCAGGCAATTAATCGAAAAAAATTGGAGAAGGAATAGGAATTCATGAATAATGTCCATATATTTGGGACATAATTCAGGATAATGAAAAATTACCCTATTTTAGAAGATGCCATCACCACGGCTATGGAGCCAATCATGGAAGCTAACTATCCAACGAGGCCACCCATTCCCCTGATACCCATTACCGGATCTTCTGCTTTATTTACTCAGCCGCTCTCCATGTCCCGCATTGTGCAGGCAGGTATTCCCTATGATTTATTTGATCGTATCCGCGAGGTAGCCCCATTAACCGAAAAGGAATGGTGCCAAATCCTGGATATATCAGAAAAAACGCTTAGCCGGTATGCCAAGGAAGGTCCCGATTTTCGCTTTCGTCGGCTCCATTCCGAACGCATCTTGGAAATTGCCCGATTTACAGATTTGGGAATGGCCTATTTTGACTCCAAAGAGGCCTTCCGTATGTGGCTGGAAAGAAAGAACTACATCTTCCAGAACGAAAAGCCACTTACTCTTCTGAATGATTTCCATGGCATAGGGTTGCTATGTGAAGAATTGGGCCGTATGGAGCATGGTATTTTTTCCTAATGCTTTTATTCAGACTTACCCGAAAAAAATATCTTGGCAGTTTATCAGGGGCCGGTGCTGCGCTCTTTCCGGGGCGATGGAATGTTCGGGGGCAGGAAGCTATTTATACATCCGAAACACGTTCTTTGGCGTTAGTTGAAGTCCTTGTTCATTTATCAAAGGACCTGGTTCCTGCGGATTATTTTTTACAAACCATTCTAATTCCGGCAGACCTCCATTTCACAATAATTCCGGCAGACACATTGCCTGACCATTGGTATGATTCACCACCTCCACATGAAGTGAGGGTAATCGGCTCAACTATACTCCAACACCATTTAATGGCTCGCGTTCCATCGGCAATAGTGCTTGGTGAATGGAATCAGGTTATTAACCCACACTTTCCAGGCTTTGAACGCATCAGCCTGCTCAATGAGGAACCCTTTTTTCTTGACCCCCGCTTGTTTTTTTCACTTCCTGACCGATAGTGTTCTTCATAGTTCAATAAATCAATCTTTGTTTACCGCATCAAATGCCATTGGACGAGGCCTAAAGGAAAGCTTTCCACCTGGCGTGTTTTGAATGGGTGCATCGATTTTGTTCCGGCCAAAAGTGGAATACCCTGTCCTGAGACAACTGGATGAATGGCCAATATAAATTCATCGACCAGGCCCGCAGCCACCAACAATTGATTTATCGCTCCTCCTCCAACCAACCAAATGGGTTTACCCGGTATGGATTTTAAATGGCGAGTATATCCAACAGGATCATCATTGACAAATCGAAGATAATCCACCTTTGAATTCCTAGGTGTTCGACTGAACACCACATTCTGTCTGTCCGCGTGGGGATAAGGTCTAAGGCTATTTACAAAATCAAATGTTTCTACCCATGAGCATTGTGTCGATAAAGGTATAAAAAGCATCATACCCGTAATCAGCATCTTGGAAAAGCCAATCTATTTCGCCTTGTGGGCCGGCAATAAATCCATCAAGACTCATTGCCGAAAACAGGATTACGGGCCTCATCAGGGATTATTTTTTTTAATCGCATTCCAGGTTTTATACGTTGAGGCCTGGTCAGTTCTGTCCAATGGTATTTCCAGAAGTGGCTCGACGACTACCAGGCTTTCGAAACAATCCCCTGGTAGTTGCTGGTAGATCGCGGTGCCCTTTGTTTTCCAGGCAAGCATTTCATCACTAACGGGTTTAATTATTTGACAAGGATTGCCTGCAACGACGGAGCGAGCGGGTATTTTAGTT
>JBBQMA010000286.1:0-4245 GCA_038328415.1 Chitinophagales bacterium
ATGGATGAGTGCTGGTTCCTGCGATAACTCACGAAAGAGGGATAAAAACCTCGGGCAAGTCAGGCGCCGGTTAATCTGACTTTCTCTTGGGAAGGGATCCGGGAAAGTGATCCATATTTCAGCTACTTCTCCGGGCGCAAAAAACGCACGAAGAATCTCAATGCGCGTACGGAGGAAAGCGACATTCGTCAAATCCTCCTCCAGCGCCGTTCGTGCCCCTTGCCATATTCGCGCCCCTTTAACATCAATGCCTATAAAATTTCTTTCGGGAAAATGTCGACCCAATGCAAGGCTATATTCACCTCTGCCACATGCCAGTTCAAGCGTAATGGGATGATCATTTTGAAAATGGGATTCAGCCCATCTGCCACGCATTTGTACTTCTTTTCCGTTTGCGGCCGTCAGTGTCGGGATTTGGACATTAAAATTCTGGTAGACGTTTGGAAATTGATCGAGTTCTGCAAATTTGTGGAGCTTGTTACGCCGGGGCACAGAGGTATAATTTTATTAAAATAATAGAATAATAGTCAGAAGAAGCAGGCTCATAAAAAAGCCCCGGAGGTAATCCTCCGGGGCTCGTACTTTCTTCTTACTGGAAGAAAGTTTATTTCATAAACTGAGATAATGAGCTCATACGTGGCAGTACAACAAATTCTGTACGGCGGTTAGCATTGAGATCTTCACCAATTGGGGCAGATTCGCCGCGGCCACCAGCAGTAAGTTGGCTTGGGTTAACACCATTTTTCACCAGTTCGCGTACGACGGAAGTAGCGCGTATAGCGCTCAGATCCCAGTTGTCAGCAAAACGACTGCTAGAGATAGAACGCTTGTCGGCATGGCCTTCTACGAGCAGGATGATGTCAGGGTTATCCATAAGCGTTTTGGACAAAGTGCTAAGGAAATCACGACCTTCTTTCGAAAGACGCACGGAACCCGATTTGAAAAGGATAGGCTGCGCATTCGTCAGGTACAGACGATTGTCTTTTTCCTGAACCGTCAAACCTGATTTTTCGTAGTAGCGAAGTGCGCTGCGAACAGCATCACGAACACCAGCAGACTCTGCAGCAGCTTTATTGGCAGCATCCAGATCCGTTTTCATTTTAGCCATGTCTTTTTCGGACATACTCACTTTCGCATTGGCAGCATCACGCTCTTCAGCGAGCTTCTGGCGCTCTTGCTCCAGCATTTTCAATTTGTTCTGCACATCGCTTAAGGATTGTGCTAGAGCATCTTTCTCAGCCTGAAGGGCATCGAATTTTTTGGATGATACGCAGGATTGTGCAGCCAGGGCCAACACGACCAACGCAACGAGTAGTTTAATTTGTTTCATAATGATAATTTTTGCGTCTTGTTCTCTGAAGGGGCAAATATAGTGAGTCCCATTCATAACTAGTGTTTTAGCCATGTTTTTTTCGCTCTTTTCGTTATTTTGTTCATTTTGGGGATTTGAACGGAGCCTGACTTGTACTTTTGTGAAAACTTCAACTATGTATTCGTTTCTGGTTCACTTTCATAGCGGTTGGCGCTGGATATTTCTTGTGTTGCTGCTGATCGCACTAATAAACAATTTTGTAAAGTGGAAACGCGCTGCTACCAATGGTCCTGCTGACCAAAAATGGAATCTCTATGCCATGTCTGCCGCTCATCTACAACTGATCGTGGGTTTTATCCTGTACTTCATGAGCCCCAGCGTCCAGTTTTCGGCAAGTACAATGAAGGATGCCCTACTGCGATTCTATACGGTGGAACATGTCCTGACAATGGTAGTAGCTGTGATTTTGATAACAATAGGATACTCCCGGGGCAAACGCGCTGGGAATGATATGGCAAAATTCCGCTTGGCCTTCTGGTACTTTCTGGGAGCCTTTATTTTCATTATTGCCGGCATTCCCTGGCCCTGGAGAGACCTCGGTGGCAATTGGTTTTAGAGCCAGACCATTCCCAAGACAGACCGGATCCGCGTTCTTAACCCAATGCTTTAGCGTTAATCGTATGACAGGCAAAGGATTGGTAGTGTTGTTGACAAGTAGTTTATGGTTTGCTTCGTACCCTGCGGAAGCACAATCCTTACCTGATCAATGGCCACTATTCCGATCTTGCCTGGACCATAACAATCCAAAGTCCTGCACAGATAGTATGCTCCAGGATCACTTTGACCGGCACATTCTATTGTCTGAACCGGATTCGTTTATGCCAAATCATGGCAGAGTTATGCTGGAATTCACCATTGACAGCCTGGGATTGTTGACGAATACAAAGGTGCTCAATGGTCAAGGTGCAATGGGTGCCGAGGCCATGAGGATACTCTATTTATTGCCAAAGTGGGTTCCCGGTGTTTACCAGGGCAGGCCGGCATCCATTACATTGCGGCTGCCGGTTACATTCAATGATCCAGATCCCTTTAGAGCCTTTAAAATTCAATGGGGCCTTGCCAATAGCACCACCATCTCGAAGGAAAAATTGCGAGCTTTGAAAGATGAAGTTGTCCACATTGTCACATCGGATGGCAGACAGTTTACGCCAACAGGTATACGCTTCATATATCGCAAGGGCTCAAGGGTAAAGACTATGGAGTCGCCACCCAAGCTCCATCGTGAAGCTGCGGATTGGCTGGATCACTGCTCCACAGGAGGAGAATTGGAGCTGGTAGCACGATTTGCCCAAGGCACACATTTTGAAGAAATAAGCCGGGTTTGGACTATCGTTGCAAAAAAAGACATGAAATAGATGGGTTCCATTGTAGGCTGAACAATAGCACGAAGCCCCTCAATAGATATGGAAAGGAAGCCACCTTTGTATACAGACTGAAAGCCGTCGAAGGTTTAACATTCTGCTAAGAGAATGGGTCTGACATGAATGGTCAATTAAAAAACGAGTTATGAAAACCACGCTACACCTCCTTTTTGCCATCACCTTGTTGGTGGCATCTTGCAGTTCACCCGAAAGACTTTATGAGCGTGGCCGTTATTCGAAGGCGGTAGAAAAAGCGCTCGAAAAAATCAGGAAAAACAAAGCGGATGACCGGGACATAAGCGCCCTCGCTAAAGCATTCAATCAGATGAATGGGGAGGATATTATCCGTTTGGAAAATCTCCTAAATGATAAGGAACCAGCCAGGTGGGATAAAATTGTCGTTTTAGCCGACAGAATCAGATTGCGCCAGGAGCTTGTTCAGCCTTACTCACCCATTCGTTTGCCTGATAGTCGTGCTGAAGTTTCCCTGAAGTTATATGCTGTAAAAGAGTTGTTGCCCAGGGCCAGGGAGCAGGCTGCGGCGTGGCATTATGCGGAAGGAAAGCTGGCTATGGACCAGGCCAAACGAGGGGACAAACGTGCAGCTCGCGAAGCACACGATCGATTCACAAAAGTCCAGTCTTACAATACCAGTCAATATCCGGATCTCCGGGAATTACTTGCCGATGCAGCCTATCTGAGTGTGACGCAACTGCAACTCCACGTAGAAAATCACACCCCGACCCTTCTGCCCGGCTCATTCAGGCTGCGTTTGGAAGAGACTTTTCGCAGGGAGGTCGGACAACAATGGCTACAAATCGTACTTGACGACAAGGCCTGCCCCGATTGTGACTTTGAGGCTACAATTGTTGTCAATAGCATAACGCTGAGCCCTGATGGCATCCAGGAAAACCATCGCCTGGAGAAGAGGAACATCGAAGACGGCTGGCAATATGTAATGGATCAGCGCGGCAATGTCATGAAGGACACCAATGGCAATGACATAAAGGTCCCTGTCTATCGAGAGGTTTTTGCCGATATCTTCGAGACCCGTCAATTCAAAGCCGGCCGGATTGAAGGTTTGCTGGAGATCAGGAAAAAAGCTGGTGGCCAGGTATTGCGTCGCATCCCGGTTGCCGGCGAGACCCAGTTCAGGAGTGAAAGCCTATGGTTTAAAGGGGATGAACGTGCATTAAGCGACAAGACCAAAAAACTGCTCAAGGGCCATCCGGTGAGCTATCCTTCAGCCGATCAGCTTTTAGGCGATGCAGCCGATTTGTTCCGAGAGGAGGTAGGAAGAGCCATCCGAAAGGAAAAACAATTGTTTCAACCCTGAAAATGAGTTGGTCCGTATAGTCCGGGTCTAGATTTTGCCCTTACTGTCTTTTTACAAGATCTTTCAGCGAGGCATCTGAGGCTCATCAGGTATTAGCTCCACTATTGCTGAATGCGGACAGCATATCACCTATTCGGTTCAAAGAACCGGCGCATAGGTACAAAATAATGCTCCTC
>JBBQMA010000287.1:0-4235 GCA_038328415.1 Chitinophagales bacterium
GACCTCCCGACCTTCGACTTTCAGACCTTTCGACCTTCTACGATTCTACACATAACCCTGCCTTGCTCCGTGGTGGCAGGCGCACACCGATACAAAAAAGCCCCGCAACAAGTGCAGGGCCTTTCTTAACAATCCTACGACGTCGTAGATTATTACTTGGACCACTCAGCGAGCGACTTTTCGTTCATGCGAACATAGTCTTCATTGCCGGCAGCCTTTGCTAATTCCAGGCTCTTTTTTGCTGTGGAAATCGCATCGGCCTTACGGCCTAGATCAGCAAGGACCAGCGACTCCGTGCGCAGTGTCCAGAATTTAGGATCCATGCTGTTGGCCTTTTGAATATATTCCAGGGCCTTTTTTTTGTCTTTGTTGGCTTCAAACATATAGCGTCCCGCTCCAAAATAATCACCTGCAGCAGGGCCAGCCATGACTTTGTCAATATTTTTCATCACCGCGGCATCCGTAGGCACCGTAAAATTGATGGGCACCAGGGTTTTTTGCCATACCAGTTGGATCTGCGCGCCATCATTGGTGATCATACCGACATTAAACATCATGGTTTCGACATCAATGGGGAGTGTCACTGCATTGACCTTAACGCGTGCGGCTTCTTCTGCTGGGTCCCAGGGATCAGGCACGCCATTCACTTTCGTGTTTTTGTAAAAAATAACATCCCAATGCTCCTGTCCGGGGGTGGTATACAGGGCATAGGTACCTGCTTTTAGGGCGGCACCCTCTACGACCACATCTTCTGAGAAGGTCACTTTCGTGGATGCGTTAGCACCGGTGCGCCAGGTGGTGCCAAAAGGAACCAGGTCACCAAAAACAGTACGGCCTTTCGCACTGGGGCGGCTGTATTCAATGGTGACATCCGTGAGGCCAACGGTTTGAATGACCTTGCCTGAGGGACTGGGAGCTGGTGTCTTGATCTGTGCGATGGCAGCGGTGCCAAGCAATAAGAAACTAAAGAGGAAGAATTTTTTCATTATAATTGAGTTTAGTGAGCAAACAAGGTGAGGCTATTTAGGTTCAGACCAAGATACAAAGTTTTTAATCAAGGGTACCAATGGATGACCTGGTCTGGCGATTTTCGTTCGAGCACAGGTACCAGGCAGGGATCTGCTGGATAGCCCACCGGTATCAGTAAAAAAGGACGTTCCTGCTCGGGGCGGCCTAAAATTTCCTGTAAAAAATTCATGGGGCTGGGGGTATGGGTCAGGGCTACCAGGCCAGCATGGTGAATGGCGGTTAGGAGCATGCCACAGGCGATGCCTACGGATTCGGTGACATAATAATTTTTGTGCTTCGTACCATCCGAGGCCATATCCCACAGTGATTTAAATACGATGATGAGCCAGGGTGCTGTTTCAAGAAACGGCTTTTGCCAGTCCGTGCCAAAGGGTTGCAGATCGTGTAGCCAAGCTTCGGACATCCGGCCGTGGTAGTTTTCGTATTCCTCTTTTTCCGCCGCTTCGCGTATGGCTTTCTTTAGTAGGGGATTGGATACGACACAAAAGGTCCACGGCTGTTTGTGAGCACCGGACGGAGCGGTGGATGCCGTCATGATCAATGTCCGGATGAGCTCTTCGGATACAGGCCGGTCGCTGAAAAACCGGATCGAACGTCGTCCTTGGCTTTCTTCTAACCAGGCTTCAGCCCGGTGAAGCATTTCCTCCGGAGGGTATTCATGAAAGGCATAATTTTGAAAGTTGTGTTCCATGTCTAGATTTTAAAGGTCGCCTAATTGGGGGCGCAGGAGAATCTCTTCCACGACGGCACCCGGGCTCAAGGCATAGGCCGACCAGAGGATATCGGCAATAGCGGTGGCAGGCATGAGCCGGTCTTCAGGGAGGTCCACCCCAGCCCAGGAATCGGACCAGGTCGCACCAGGCAGTAAGGTAGTAACGCGGACACCGGCAGGTCTCAATTCCGCTCGGAGGGATCTGGAGAATCCCAACAAGGCGAATTTGGTGATCGCGTATGTCGCTCCTCCGGGATATGCCTGGAGGCTGGCCACCGAACACAAATTAAAAACATGGCCCCGCTGGTGGGTGATCATCCCCGGCACAACGGCACGGGTAATGTGATAAGCGCTGTACAAATTGACCTGCATCATCGCCTCCAGATGGCCCGGATCGTCATCTAAAACGGTGCCCGGACGGAAAATTCCGGCATTATTGACCAATAGTTCTATCTCGGTTGCCGAATCGGAAATGAATTGGGTGAATGCACGAACCTGCTCGGGATCAGCCATATCGGCAGTCATCAACCGGCATTTTGCTTCGGGATGAATCTTTTGGATTTCGGCGGATAAGGCATCCAGATCCGTTTGTCCGCGGGCACATCCGATCAGTGAAAACCCTTCCCGGGCTAGTCGAAGAGCGATGGCGCGACCGATCCCCTTACTGATTCCTGTGATGACGGCCCATTTATCCCAATTGATACGCATATCCATAATTGTAAAAAGGTAAAAATAAGGAAAAGCATCGGGCCGGCTAAATCATCAATGGATGGACTATCTTCGCAGCGGCGTTTACAACACTATAACCGTCGCGATATGGCAACCAATACAAGTATTTTTTATCATTTTGGCCGTTGGCTGCTGCTGATGAAACAAGCCGTCCAACCTCCGGAAAGTTGGGCCATGTACTGGAAGGAGACCGTGCGGCAGATGTATGATATAGGTATAGGGTCCTTGCTTATCGTTGCCCTTATATCGATATTCATGGGTGCTGTGGCAGCCATTCAGTTTGCCTATCAGTTGGATGATCAATTGGTGCCCCGCTGGTATATCGGATATATTGTGCGGGACCTGGCTATTCTGGAATCAGCCCCTACGATTACTTGCCTGGTTTTGGCCGGTAAGGTAGGCTCTAATATGGCTGCCGAATTGGGCGGAATGCGGCAAAAAGAGCACATTGATGCCATGGAGATCATGGGTGTCAATACGGCCGGATATCTGATTCTCCCCAAACTAGTAGCTGCAGTGGTCGTCATTCCTCTGCTAGTTTCCGTTTCTGCATTTGTTGCCATGGTCGGTGGGTATCTAGCCACAGTCCCGGCCGGTGAAGTGACGGGGCCGGAATATACGAGGGGGCTTTTGGCCTTTTATATGCCCTACAATTTGTTCATCATGTACGTGAAGTCCGTCACGTTTGCCTTTTTGCTAACGGCTGTTTCCTGTTATCAGGGTTACTTTGTGAAAGGCGGAAGTATTGAACTGGGGAAGGCGAGCACACAGGCGGTGGTCGTCAGTAATATCATGATTCTGCTCTCAGACTATCTGATTGCTGTTTTGTTAACGACTTAATCCTACAAACCAGTGATTCGGGTAGAAAATATTGAGATGTCATTCGGCGATGCCAAAGTCCTCAAGGGTATAACGGCCCGGTTTGAGCGTGGCAAGACCAATTTGATTATCGGTCGCTCCGGTGCCGGAAAAACGGTCCTGTTGAAAATCCTGGTGGGATTGCTTCATCCCACCGAAGGCGAAGTATGGTATCAGGATGTGCCATTCAGCCGGCTCGGTGCCAAGGACGTTCGGAGCATCCGTATGGAAGTGGGCATGCTCTTTCAGGGGTCGGCACTGTTTGATTCACTGTCCGTGGAGGAGAACATCCGCTTTCCGTTGGATATGTTTACGTCGATGACCAAAGCCGAAAAGCTGGATCAGGTCAATCATTGCCTGGAAAGGGTGAATCTGGAAGGGGTAAATGCCAAATATCCCTCTGAACTTTCGGGTGGTATGCAAAAACGAGTCGGCATTGCACGGGCGATCGTGTTAAATCCAAAGTACTTGTTTTGCGACGAGCCCAACTCCGGGTTGGACCCCAAAACAGCGATGGTCATTGATGCGTTGATTCAACAAATAACCCGGGAGAATAATATCACCACGGTCATTAATACACATGACATGAACTCGGTGATGGAGATCGGCGAGAACATCGTATTGTTGTATAACGGGGAGATCGCCTGGCAAGGCTCCAAATCGGATGTATTGACGTCAACCAGCGACCAGTTACACGAGTTTATTTTTGCCTCCCCATTCTTGCAGCGACTTAGAAAGGCTGCTTTGGATCAGGGAGGGGTGTAAACTCCTGGTGGTGGGTGATCACGCTATCATTTGTTTCCGGATGCGGCACCGGCTTTCCGTGGAGAACGGCTGTGAGAAAGCCTATGCTGGTGCAAATCGCGCTAAGAAGTAAAAAAGGAGTCATCGGTTAGGGGTTTTGTCT
>JBBQMA010000288.1:0-4235 GCA_038328415.1 Chitinophagales bacterium
GGCAATCGTGCGCAAAACCTCATCTGTAATATCCTTTGGATGTGAAGTTGAAAAACGTATGCGAAGATCAGGCGCAATTTGGGCTACCATAGCTAGCAATCCGGCAAATAAAACCGTTTCACCTGATTCCGGATGTTGCCATTTGTACGAATCGACGTTTTGGCCTAACAGTGTAACCTCCCTGTAACCTTTTACATGAAGATCGCAGGCCTCCGCAATTATGCTATATGGATCCCGGCTTCGCTCTCGTCCACGCGTAAACGGAACAACACAAAACGAACACATATTATCACATCCACGCATAATGGAGATAAAGGCGGTCACTCCATTTTGATCCAATCTGACCGGACTGATATCTGCATAGGTTTCTTCCCGGGAAAGATATACGTTAATCCCTTTCTCTCCGTCTTCAACTAAACCTATAAGGCGGGGAAGATCCCGATAGGCATCAGGACCGGCTACAAGATCAACTAACTTTTCTTCTTCAAGCAACCTTGACTTCAATCGTTCAGCCATGCATCCCAGAATACCAATTTGTAATCCTGGCGTATTGCGTTTGATTTTGTTGAATTGGCGCAACCTTCTACGTATTGTCTCTTCTGCCTTTTCACGAATTGAACAGGTATTCAAAAAAATGAGATCCGCTTTATGAACATCCCTAGTTGCAGCATAGCCACTATCATTCAATATGGATGCTACAATTTCGGTGTCACTGAAGTTCATGGAACAACCGTAACTCTCTATGTAATAAAGGCCTTTCAAAGGTGCTGATTGAACAGGCTCTGTAAAATAGGATTCCCCTTGTCGGGTAGAATCCAATATCTTCAGACTTTCGGTATTAGTAAAATCAGTCATGAAAATTTCTTAAACCATTAACTAGAACAAAGATAAGCCGTTTTTATTCATGTGCCATTTTGTCAGTCAACACATGTGCATTAACTATATATATAAATATTTGGAATATTATTTGTAGTAGTTATCCACAAAATGCAAAACCGGATGACTTCACCTAAAATGATCGTGTTATTCCTTTTAAGCGGGATATTGCAATCAGGTTCTGGCCAATACATAGATATGGGTATAGCTTGTGGCGTCAGTAATTATAATGGAGACATATCGGTTCGCCATATGGGATTAACGCAGTACCAAGAAGCCTATGGCATTTTTGTGCGTTACAATATAACTCCGTATCTGAGCGCCAAAACATATGTCAATAAAGCTGTATTGCTGGGATCTGATAAAAAGGTAAGCAGCTCTAACCAGCTTGAAGACATGCGAAATTTAAATTTCAGAACTGACCTCATCGAATTCGGAGTCCAATATGAATATAATTTGACCGGTTTCGATATTTTGGCCAACAAAACAGTAAGCCCCTATATATTCGTAGGTTTATTGGGGTTTTACTACAATCCGCAAACCAATTTTCAGAATCAATGGATCGACCTTCAACCCCTTGGTACAGAAGGTCAGACAATGGATCATAAAGGAGGATATCATCGTTTTAATATGGGTATTCCTTTTGGTTTGGGTTTTCGATTTGGGATAAGCAATCGATTATGCCTGGGTCTGGAATTTGGTGCACGAAAAACATTTTCGGACTATCTTGATGATGTCAGCGGTGCTTATCCGGATATGGGAGCCTTATCTGCCCATAATCCCTTAGCCGCAAGACTTTCATACCGTGCTGATGAGTATTCTAACATCGCCCAGCCCAATCTGGAAGGTAAAATGCGAGGCAATCCAACCACGATGGATTGGTACTTTGTATCGACGCTTTCTCTAAGTATCCGCCTTGGCAAACTGTCGGGTATGGAATTCGATCCTGAAATGAAGCCCTTTTACTAATATCCAAGCTCAATTTTCATATAGGGCACAGCGCATTAGGCCATCGACCCATTGAATTAAGAATGACAATCTGCTGAAAAAGCTGGTTTTACCCGGCACATAGTGTATTTTTGGGGTATAACATGCGTAGCCCATATGATATACTAAAAGAAAACTGGGGATACAGTCAATTCCGTCCAGGCCAAGAGGCTGTCATAACCTCCGTACTTCACCAAAATGACACCTTGGCTTTATTGCCAACAGGGGCTGGAAAGTCACTATGCTATCAGGTTCCTGCCTTGGTGTGCACTGGCATGACACTTGTTATTTCACCGTTGATTGCCCTTATGAAAGATCAGGTGGATAACCTTAAACAACGGGGTATTCAAGCCGAGGCTATTTATGCCGGCATGGCATACAGTCAAATGGATCGGATTCTGGACAATGCGGTCCTAGGAGGAGTGAAACTTCTATATATGTCACCTGAACGATTACATACCGATCTTGCAGAGGCACGAATCAGACAAATGGACATTAATCTGATAGCTGTAGATGAAGCGCACTGTATCTCACAATGGGGTTATGATTTCAGACCTGCCTACCTGGAAATAGCCACGATCAGAGAATGGCATCCCAAAGTTCCCGTTCTGGCTTTAACGGCAACAGCTATTCCTGAAGTAGTTCAAGATATTCAGAAAAAGCTGGGGTTTAAAAACGGTCAGATAATAAAAACAACATTCAGAAGACCCAACCTTTGTTTTATTGTTGAAAATCGTTTTGACAAAGAATTGGCTATGTTGAGTTGGCTTAAGGAGGGCAAAGGATCTGGAATTGTTTACGTTCGAAGCAGAAAAAAAACACAGGAATTTGCCAGGTTTTTAACAGAACGAGGGGTAAAAGCATATGCCTTTCATGCCGGTCTTGATACTGACATTCGCAACGAGCGGCAAGAACATTGGCAACGAGGTCTATTTCCAGTTATGGTTGCAACAAATGCCTTTGGAATGGGTATTGACAAAGCAGATGTACGTACTGTGGTCCACATGGACTTGCCGGATAGCTTGGAGGCTTATTACCAGGAAGCTGGTAGAGCCGGTAGAGATGGCCTTGCGTCAAGTGCAATTTTACTTGCAGGGGAAAATGATTTGAACCGCCTTGAAAAACAAATGGAGGAGTCCTTCCCGCCGCTCTCCGCAGTGCGTCAGGTATACCGTGCTCTGGGAAGCTATTACCAATTAGCCTATGGAGCCGGACAAGGACAATCGTTTGATTTTGACCTGCACGCATTTTGTCTTCGTTTTTCCTTCAAATTGATGCCGACCCTTAGTGCCTTAAAAATTTTGGAGGAATCCGGATGGATTTCAATGTCAGAGACCGTTTATCATCCTGCAACGATGATGATCATCGTTGCACCTGAAGATTTGTATGCCTTTCAGCTGAAGAGTCAGAAAATTGATTTATTTTTAAAACAAGTAATGCGCACGCACCAGGGCCTGTTTCAGCATTATGTACCAATCCAGGAAAGTGAGATTGCCCGCAACTTGGATTCAACTGTATCTGAAGTCCAACGTATGCTGCTTTACCTGGAACAATCAGGACTAATAACCTATAAGCCCAAAAAGGATAAACCACAATTGACCTTTAGCGAAATGCGTATTGATGCTGACAATTTATTGTTTGATAGTGAACTATTGGCTTTCCGCAAAAAGCGGCGGAAGGATCGAATGGAATCTATTGGACGTTATCTTGACACGCTACACTGCAGACAATTGGTTTTTATGTCTTACTTTGGTGAAGAAGCCAATGAGGGTTGTGGTCTCTGTGATAATTGTCAGAAGAAAAAAGGCAACCAAATGGGAAACCGCGATCGAGACCGTCTTGAAAATCAATTACGTTTATTACTATCTCAGGAAGAATCTATACGGGTCGACACGATACGTACTCATTTTTTAAGGGAAGAATTGATAATGGTCCGCCAGATTCTTCAACACTGGAGTGATGAAGGAATAGTCCATGAGTCTTATGGCAAAATTTATCTTGGTACATGAGGCAATGGATATTCTGCGTAAGCAATGACCTTGTTTACGACCGAAGGATGCATCGAATTTGCCATTCCCTTCATAAGGCAGGCCACGATGTCACTTTAATTGGGCGTTCCTATTCGAATTCCCCACCTCTTACCAGCCGATCCTTTCGACAAATCCGAATGCCTCATTTTTTTCGGCATGGAAAACTCTTCTATTTAGAATATCAAATCAGAGTTTTTTTCCAGTTGCTTTTTCGACCAGCCTATGGGTTTTGTGCAATTGACTTGGATACAATTCTACCTGTAACACTCGTCGGATGGCTGCGGAACAAAAAACGCGTATACGATGCTCATGAATGGTTTACAGAAGTTCCTGAACTCGAGG
>JBBQMA010000289.1:0-4219 GCA_038328415.1 Chitinophagales bacterium
GCCTGGCGACTGTATAAAACGGGTCAACGAATGATTTGCGGCATGCAAATGCCCGAAGGTATGCGCGAAAATGATCCCTTTCCACTACCCATCATTACCCCTGCAACCAAAGCGGAAGAGGGCCATGATGAAGATATAAGCCGGGAAGAAATTTTAGAACGAGGGATTGTGCGTGAAGCCGTATTAAATGAGCTGGAAAGAAAAACACGAATACTTTTTGAGATTGGATCAGCTATGGCCCGGAAACAAGGGTTGATACTGGTAGATACTAAATATGAATTTGGCACATGGCGGGATGAAATTCTTGTCATGGATGAGATACACACACCGGATAGCTCCAGGTATTTTTTGGCAGACGGCTATGCCGACCGCCAGAAGAAAGGAGTAGCGCAGCAACAACTATCCAAGGAGTTTGTCCGCGAATGGCTCATGGCCCATGGATTCCAGGGCCTGGAGGGGCAGGTCATGCCGCATATGGGGCAGGATTTTGTACAGGAAATCAGCAAGCGGTACATCGAACTTTTTGAAAAGGTCACCGGCAAAACCTTTGTACCAGATCTAAGTGAGCAACCCCCACTTCGGATTGAGAAGGCCATTTTAAACTGGCTTCAAACCCATTAAAGCCCTTCATTTACAAAATCCTGGAGGTAAGCATACTGTGGTTTCAATTTTCCGTTTTGAGCAATAGTCGCCCGTTCGAGCATGGGGCTTTGCTCCACCAAGAGCTCTGGTAAAATATACTCTATCAATTGGGCTCCAAACGATGTTGATGCATCTCTGGGCAACTCCGACGGCAGGTTATCGATTGTCATCATATCAATACTTTCAGGTTGATAGGGGGCCATTTCTTTCCCACTTTTAGGATCAAAGCCAAAAACCGGATCATCGATTGTACTGGCGCGAATAGTAGATGGAACGCTGGTCACAGGGGCAATATCACAAGTGATATCCGCAATGACCTTAATACGGAAATCAGGACTTTGCATTCCATTTATCGTAAAAAAAGCAGGAGCTCCCTGCTTCCACAAAATGGCATTAATGAAAATATCCGCCTTGGCCGCATAGGGTAAAAAGGCAGACTGATAAAGTTCTGGTGTGGCATAAAAAGAGGTGCGATCGTATTCATTACCATCTTTTCGTTCGACATACTGTTCCGGACCGAGCACAGTATAAAAACCGGTTTGTCCATCTGTCAGCTTAAGAAACTCAACCGGGCTGCAAGGGGTAAAACCCATATCGCCCAGCACACGGAGCACCCCCTTACCTACCCTACCCTTACCTGCCACAACGATGTTACAAGCAGGTCGCTTCATACTCCGATAGATATCCTGCGCTTCGGCATAATCATGAAGGTATTTCATCCTTGGAATACGCAAGCCGCCGGTTCGCTTTTCGTAGGCATAAATTGCGTTATGAGCCCCAACTACACCTGCATAATAACCAAAGGCCACAACCCGGTCGTCGTTTTGGTCCGTGAGCAGTTCGTAATCAATTAATCGGATACCTTTTGCGAGTACTGCTTGGAGAAGTGCTCTATTGTGGGGTTGTTTTTTGACGGTATGCGAAAAGAAAAAATAAGTTTTGCCCGCATAAAGCAGGTGAATAGGCACCTCCTTGATACCAAAATAATAATCAGCGTCCTGGATTTGATCGGTTACGGTAATGCCGGCACTTTCATATTCCTGATCTTTAAAACACCGGATAGGCGAAGGCTCCGCGACAAACCTTATCGGCAACCGTTCTTCCATTTCATGGCATTGAGAGGGCTCAAAAGCAACTCGTCTGTCGGGTGGCGTTTTCCCTTCACGGATAAGGGCTATTTGGGTCAGGGTCTTCATGGGGCGCAAATATAGGCTAATCCAAAAGCCATGCCTGTTATTATTCCAACAGTGGAACTTTAGGAGACATGGTTTGGTTATCTTTGCGCTATCGATAAACGGGGCTGACCGGAATCGACAGGAAAGAAGTTCATTGAGTTAGCATGCCGGAGCATGATCGCTCACTCCGCTCCCTCGGGAGAAAATGGCGATTGACCATTTTATTTGGCGAATCTAACTACGCCATGGCCGCCTAATTCTAGGAATTAGAACGCCATTATGCAGCACGCCTGACGCCTGATACATAGCGTTGCAGCATATCAACAACCCCGCAGGCTGGTCATGAGGAAGTGCTTCACCCTTATGATAAGATCTCTGAAGATAAGGTCCTGGTAGATTTGCCTGAATATCAGCCAAGGACTCGAAAACCAAGATTCAGGATAAGCATGTAGAAGACTCCTTGATGCTTTGTCTGGACGAGGGTTCGAATCCCTCCAGCTCCACTAAGGGTTACCTGCACATCCTGATTCAAAGGCAACGAGCGCGCGAAGCCGTAGGCTTTAGCAAGCAAGTTGGCTTTGAATCAGCGGTGTGTGCACTGCATTTAACAAATACCTTATTTTTCCAGGTTCTGAGTACAAAGTAATCTCCCATTCTGCACACTTCTATAGCTCACTATGAACTGAAGTATCAACAGAATATATCCCAAGCCGTTGTTGTTCTGAATGGCGCAAAAGGTGCTAAAGATTAAGAGATATGGGCAATAAGCACATCCACGCTGCTTAGCAATTATTTCCAATCGATTTCCTCACTGGAAGATTCGTCTGATTCTGAAGGTTTATTATCCTGTTCTTCCATTAATCGGGCTTCATACTCACGTTGGCGCCGATCAAATTCCTCAAAGTCATAGTCGGGCATCAATTCAGTTTTTATGAACTCGACAGCTTCCTCTAATCCTTCCAAAAAACGGTTGAAGTCTTCTTTGTACAGATAAATCTTATGCCGTTCAAAACCATCCCCATCAAAACGACGGGTACTTTCTGTCATCGTAATGAAAAAATCATCTCCTCTGGTCCTTCGAATATCGAGAAAATAAGTGCGTCGGCGACCGGCCCGGATTTTCAAGGAGCGGACTAAATCTTGTCTTCTATCGTCGTGATCCACTGGAATAAATTTTGAACAAGCAAGTAGAACAAATGTAAAACTAATTTTTTGACATTCAAAGGATAAGATCCTACCAACGTCTTTTTATTGCACCCGCATGCATTTGAACTGTACCACCTTTTTTTTCAAAACCCACTTCAAATGTGCAATTCTAAACTATCATTTAAATATTATTTGGCTATCAACATTATACATATTATTTATATAAACATATGTATAATTCGTTATTAGAATTTCTTACTTCCCGGCAGGGTCATTTTTAATCGATTCAAGGGATTGCTGCTCATAACTATCAAAATATGCACCTTTCAGCCCCAACAAGTACTCATGGCTGCCTTGTTCGATGACGTTACCGCCCTCCAAAACCAAGATATGGTCAAAATCAGATAAACCGCTAAGCCGATGAGTGATGAGGATGATGGATGTGCCCGAAGCAGAATCATCAATGTATCGGAGGATCTGTTGTTCTGTATCCGTGTCCACTGCCGAAAGGCAATCATCCAACACCAGGAGCGGAGCTTGCCGCATAAATGCCCTGGCGAGAGATATACGTTGCTTTTGACCACCTGAAAGTGTAACCCCCCTCTCCCCTACTAATGTTTCGTACCCGGCTGGCAACTGGATGATTTCCCGATGAATGGCGGCAGCAATGGCCGCTTCTTCAATCTGAGATTGGGACGACACCGAAGTCCCAAAGGAGATGTTCGAAGCAACGGCATCTGAAAATAAAAAGACATCCTGAGGTACATAGCCTATGCGCCTCCTGAGACCTTTCAAATCCCAGTTCCTCAGATCACGTCCGTTTATAATTATCGAGCCGGAGCTAACATCATACATTCGCAATAATAATTCAGCAACTGTCGATTTGCCACTACCCGTCCTTCCAACTATCGCCAATTTCTGGCCGGACTTCAACGTAAAATTGAGGTTCTCAATAGCCGTGATGCCGGTATCTGGATAAGTGAAAGACACCTTATTAAAAGACAAATCCAAAGGTCCTTCTCCCATGACCTGCGTTCCATTTGTCAGCCTGGGCTTGATTGCCATAAACTCATTTATTCGTTTTTGGGATGCTTCTGCCTGCTGAATGATACTTGCGACCCATCCAATAGAAGTCACCGGCCAGGTGAGCATATTTACATAAATCACAAATTCACCAATGTTCCCTGCTGAAATACGACCTTCAAAAACATAAATACCTCCTACATAAATGGTGATCACCGTACTGACACCAATCA
>JBBQMA010000290.1:0-4218 GCA_038328415.1 Chitinophagales bacterium
AAGGGCACAAGCAGGACGTACCCCACTTCGCTGGCTGTGTTGCTCATGACACCGGCAAAAACAATAACCAACGTGAGCAGTCGTGCAGGGGATTTCAAAACGATCAATCGCAATGCTGTACTAATAAGCCCAAGACCTTCGGCTATGCCTATACCCAATAAAGCAACCAGGACGGTACCGAGGGGAGCAAAACCCGTAAAATTGGTAATCATCTGGGTAAGGATGCGATGGAGTCCATCCCTCGACACAAGATTGACCACAGGAATCGTTTCCCCGGTGCCGGGATGAGCTACGGAAAGGCCGAACGAACTCAATATCCAACTCAAAAAGATGACAAATACTGCGAACCCCGCAAAAAGGGTAGCCGGATGAGGCAGGGCATTACCTGTCCGTTCTACAATACTGAGGAAACGGTCAATCAGACTTTTTTTTGCTAGTTCCATTCAACGTCGATTTTATTGTACGAATGCCAAAGATGCAAAAAAATGAAATTCGGTATGGCGCTCCAGCATAAGTGCGGATACATCGTCTGAACATCATGGCATTCAGACCATCAGAAACCGGGATGTAATACGCCGGGATGGCTATTGCAGATCAATACAATTTGATACAGCCAAATTTCAAATCTGGATTAACCAGTGAGCGCTTCTGGCTTCTGCTGGGCAGCGAATTCTTATCGCTGCTGCCGACATGATACATTTTCTTCAATGTGAACCAGCGATGACTGCTTGAGGAGTGAATAGGTGTCCTCTATAAATGACTTTTCCTGGATTTTATTCAGTCCGGCCAACCTGAGACAATAGTCCGTTTCTCCTTCCCTACCCCAACTGACGGTTTCATAATTCAATCGGACGTTGTGCTTTTGCTCAAATCGAAATATATACTGCATAAAGTCCTCCTTCGCATTTATATCCGGTCCAGCCCCTTTGCTGTAGAAGGATACGCTTATCCGATACAGGGTATCGGTCGTGGTCTCCAGCGGCCCACTAGATTCAGCTCCGCTATCTAAAGTAGGCGGATTCAAGCTGATGCAACTTGTCCAGGCAATAATTAAAAACAGGTAAAATACGTGACGCATGGTGTCCTTATTAAAAAATAAATAGTCGCCGCTATAGGCATTGTCCAGCTTTCCTGTATTTATGGATCAGCTTGTTTGGAAATGTTTGATCTCCGTTATTCATTTGGATAAAATAACAGTGATTAACAAATCCTTTCCGACCAGGAAAAAAAGGGGCTATGCAAAATAGCCTCTATAACCCTTGCAAAGGTACATACCACATTTCAATCCAGGATGCCTTTCTGGTGCGAAAGCATGATCCTGCTTCCTGGAGGGAATAAGATTTGGCCTTCATCAGGATTGCAGCATTCGGAAAATTAGGATGATAAGGGCCAGGGCGAACAGATGAGTATAAATCAGTTTGTTGTATTTAGCCAGCCATTCGGGAAGGTAGATGTCAAAATTTGGCTTTTGTTCATCCGTATATTTCTCAGCAACTAATGTCAATGGGCATTTTAATTTATTGATGGCCAATACGATTCCTTCCAGAACGACCAAGGCGATGCAGATCCAAACTCAGCGGTCTATTTTATTGATGATGACCGCATACAGCAAATAAAAGATAACTACATTGTAAAATACCCAGATCAGCGTATGGACTCACTACTGTCCAAAATATTTAGAATTTGGCATAATCTTTACTGATAATCAATGTTTTGTATGATCAAAACCCTTATTATCAAAAACTACCCCTATTTAAGATTTAGAATTTAATCGCATTTTAAAATAAGGACCGTTCTCGAACAGCTCACCCCACAATCTCCCCTTCAGCCTTTGCACCTTCCATAGGATAGCATCCCGCCCTGTAATGAACAATCCCCATGCCTATAACCCCACTGCCCGGAATACACTATTTTTGCCACATGGACGATACGAGTCTGAACAAGTACATCAGTGATACCGGCCTTTGCTCCCGCAGGGAAGCGGATAAGTTGCTGGAACAGCGACGCGTGACCCTCAATGGCAAAATCGCACAAAAAGGCAACCGCGTCAAGGATGGGGATATCATCAAGCTCGATGGCAAACCCCTGAAAACAAAGAAAAAAACCGTGTACCTGGCACTCAACAAACCGCGCGGCATCACCAGTACCACCGACCGCAAAGACAAATCCAATATCATCGATTTTTTGCACGTTCCGGAACGGATATTCCCAATCGGGCGATTGGATAAAGATTCTGATGGCCTCATCTTTCTGACGAATGATGGCGATATTGTCAACAAAATTCTACGCGCCGGAAATAACCATGACAAAGAATATATCGTCACCGTAGACAAACCTGTCACGCCGGATTTTATAAAAAAAATGGGCGGCGGCGTGCGCATCCTAGACACTGTAACCAAACCCTGCACTGTGCGGCAGGAAGGCAAAAATAAATTCCGAATCATCCTCCAACAGGGTATGAACCGGCAGATACGCCGCATGGCCGAAGCACTGGGTTACGACGTCAAAACCCTCACCCGCATACGCATTATGCATATCAACCTCGGGAAATTACCCGTCGGGAAATGGCGTCATTTTACCGACAAGGAAATTCAAACCATGTTGCATTTGGTCGCAGAATCATCCAAAACGAAGGAAGCTTCAGATTTGAAACGGGTATAAGTTGTTGTGTCAATTATTTACATACTCTTCTTCCATTATTTAGCGCACGGTACCAGAAAACTTGGTGCATTCACGAGTCGATAATTCACTTTGCCACCGTTGATTTCAACACATTACTTGCGAAAAATTACTCCACAATCCAGTAGATATCTTGTATCATCCCGTCGGATACTGATTTAATCTTTAAACCCCTTCTCAATCCTTTTCGCACCGCCGTGTATCCAGCATTTTAACTTGCCCTCAAAGGCCGTCGAATGGAGATCATAATAGGGCGGAACTGCCCCTGGATACGCAAAATACGTTACCAAAAGGGTACCTTCGGGCATGTCTTGCAGTTGCTCAAAAACATAGTGTGTATAACGTCCAAATGCCGCCTTGTTTTCATCCCGTTTTATTTCACTGGCAGCCGATTGGTTAAGCAGATCTATAAAGGGATTAAATAAATAAAATGCATTATAATCCTTGAAGTTAATGCTGATAATGTCGTCATGAATAAACGAGACATTACTAAATTCAAACTTTAATGCCTGTTCACTTGCTATAGTATGTAATGCTGGGTCACGCTCCACACCTGTATAATAGCCTCCGGAAACAGCCGCTCCAATCAGACAAAATTTACCGGCGCCTGAACCGATATCCAGGATGTTTGCATTCGGATTCTGTGCTAAAAAGTGGCTTGCCTGAATGGCTACATCAACAGGCGTAAAATAACATTCCGCCATTTTTTGGACGTCGTCGGTATAGATACCATCAAACTCCTTATCACTAACTATTATCGCATTCTGCAAGCGTTTAAACATAGTCAACCGAGTCATTCAATGGTACACAATATAAATACCAGAACAAAAATAGGAACACCATAGTCGGCGATAAATCCCTGGCTTCATTTAGTTTCCTGAACAGCAACATGGGCATTTTCATTAGGCGCCACTCTGCCCGTAATGATATCCGCATAGGCACGTGTAAATTCAGCACCATAAAAGACAATCATGGAGGAGTACGATACCCACAAAAGAATAAGTATGACCGATCCGGCCGCCCCATATCCTGTCCCCGGATTCGCAGCACCAAAATAATAACCAAGTCCAAATTTACCGAGTTCAAAGAGAAAAGCTGTCACAAGTGAACCGATCCACACATGTTTCCATTTAATTTTTGCATCCGGTATCACTTTGAAAACCATGGCAAACATGAAGGTCAATACACCCAGGGAAATAAGGGCATTCACAATTTGAAAAGCCACTACGAGCTCCTCCGAAAAGAGTTGTGACAGCCAATTGCTGAATGCTGAAATCATAGCCGAAATGACCAGCGATACCATCAGCATAAATGCAATCGAAACGATAATCCCAAAGGAAAATATCCTTGCTTTAAAAAATATCCAGATACCGGACTTGTTTTTGTCGGCCGTGACACCCCATATTGTATTGATTGCTGACTGAAATTGAGTAAACACACCCGTTGCGCCAATAAAAATCGTGACCAAACCGATTATCGTGGCCAGTATTGATTTTTCAGCTTCTTCTGAACGCACTAACATAAGCTGAATCTGCTTTG
>JBBQMA010000291.1:0-4211 GCA_038328415.1 Chitinophagales bacterium
TGCGGATGAGGAACTAAGCGTCTCACTTGCAACAAGCATCCTTGCCATCAAAGCTAACTGGCCCGCGCCAGCATACCGTATCAATCGGCTAAATCATCTCGGCGGCACACCTGTACGGCATGGTGGTTGGTATCCCGATACCAAGATCAGGCTTTTTGACAGACGGATTGCCACTGTTGTCGGTAGGGACCCGCATGACCGGATTGAAATTTTGGAAAACAGTCCTACACTACACCTGCACGGAGATATCCTTCATTATACCAATCAGGATATCGAACACCGTATCCAAACGCAAAATAAATTCAGTTCACGTGCTGCCCTTGCCTTTTATAGGGAAGGCAAACGAAGTTCCTGGTTTCGCCTGTTGTTCAAACCCTGCTTTCGGTTCCTGAAGGAATACATCTGGCTGGGTGGCTTTCGTGACGGGCTTGTCGGATTGATTATTGCCCGCACATCGGCATCCTATGTTTTTTGGCGAGAAGCTAAGCTACTTACATTGCATCGATCTCCACCCAAATCGTCACCATGAACCACTTCCATTACCTTTCAGCATCTTTTATAACTGGACGGTCCGGCATCATCATCCCTTTTATATTTGGAATGGTACTTGTTTTCATAGGGCTATCAGGATGCAGTAATAATTCAGATTCCTCTGCCGCATCATCTAAAAGTCCTACTCCTGTTTATCCCTCCGATTGCAACAGGGCTTCCGGGTATTTTTGGTCGGAGTTGATGGGCGATTGTGTCGAATTGTTCCAGGTAGCCCGTAAGCTGAAAGCCGTCTCTGAGAATGTGAACAAACACGGATCTGTCTTTGTCGTCATCAACGCCGACTCGTCCAGGGTGGAGATGTATATGCCCTTTACCCGGCAAGAAACCATCATCATGGAAAAAGTGGCTTCATCTTCTCCGAGTCGTTGGAAAAATGAGCAATACACCCTGATCGATGATCCGGCCATGCGATTAATGGAAGGTGAGCAAATACTCTATGAAGAACAACTCCAATAGCCCTTGCCACTCCCGGAGAACGGAAGCTTTTTTGATTGCCCTTGAAGTAGATACTGTGAATGGCAGGCTATGCCGTCAGCAAGCGTTTGGCAAACAAACCTCTCTTGTTTTGAGCTAGTTCGAATTGAACCACATCACCTACTTTCAGCCGGCCATTCAATTTGGAGCGGTGAAGGAAAATACGTCCTTCGACACCTGGGCACTCAATAAATCCATATCCTTTGGACCAATTGAAATAGGTAATGGTTCCCTTTTTAAGTTCTCCAGGCCTGCTGTAGCCTTCGTGGTCATGTTGCTTGCTGCCGCTAAAAAACGCCTTGATCTTAGAAAAAAAAGATTGCATTGGTATATCAAATTAAGCTACCCTCAGGCAAATAAGGCCGGTCTTCGCATTCATCAATTTCATGCCAGGTGGCAGAATCATCAAAAAGAAGTACCCGGCAACTTCAGCGCCCAAAGGTCAATTGAAAGCGCAAAGTTAATGGATTCATACCATACTCCATTACACGCTCCCCACCTCATTTGCATTGAATAGCGAATTCCGCCCCCATTGTGATAGCAATCAACGGCTGATATGATGGCTGTCACCTTGATTTGGTGCAAGCTGACATATCTTGCAGTGTCGAACGAAGGTTCATTTTGATCGTGACGGGGAATACGAAAGTGATCGTATTTATTAAGTAAAAGATAAATCGGTCTGGGTAGATTACCTACGTGATAATGCCTGTTGAAGTCGTTGAAGGTTCATTTTAACCAATCCTTCATGCAGCAAGTTTTTCATTGTAAAATGGTACAGATTGATGATGGTATAATGAACGGCTTTTGTATTTTGGCTGTATATGTAAATATATCGATCGGGTTTTTAGGCCTGAAGATTGGCGATAGCTTTGGATTATGACGGACATTCAAGAAAAAATGACCAAAAAGGGACCCACTTTAATCGGACGATACGAAAAAGTTATCAGTACCTTGATTAAATATGGCTTTGCCGATATCATAGCCCATCCGCCATTTAATCGGTTCATTCCGGATTCCCGCAAATTCATTCCGCGCCGAAATGGCAAGGCCCTCACAGATTTTACACGGTTTGAGCGGATGCGGATGGTGTGTGAGGAGTTGGGCACCACGTTTATCAAATTTGCGCAAATTGCAAGTAACCGGCCGGATTTATTACCGGAAGGGCTATTACGGGAATTGAGCAACCTGCAGGACCATGCTCCTGTGGTACCGGCCGAGGAAATTCAGGCCGTATTCCTGCGGGAGTTCCAGGATTTGCCTGAAAACCTGTTTGCTGAATTCGACTACACCCCTGTTGCCTCTGCCTCTATGGCTCAGGTCCATCGGGCTGTTTTAAAAACCGGTGAAGAGGTGGCTCTTAAGATCCTGCGACCGAATATACGGGAGGTCATTGACCAGGACATTCATATCCTTAAGCAGTTGGTATCACTGTTGGAAACCCATTTTCCGGAATATGCCTCATTCCAACCCGATGAATTGGTAAAAATGTTTGAAACCAGTATCCGAAAGGAACTGCATTTGAAGTATGAGGCCAACAATCTGCTCCGCTTTCGACATAATTTCAGAGAAAACCCTAATATTCATATTCCGACGTATTTCGCTTCATTTTCTACGGATCGCATACTGTGCATGGAATTTATCCATGGTATAAAAATAACTGATCTGGTCTCCCTGGATGGCATCGGAATGTCGGGGCCCTCTATAGCTATTAAAGGAATTAATCTTTACTTCGAACAAGTCTTCGTTCACGGCTTTTTCCATGCTGATCCGCATCCGGGCAATATTTTCATCCTGAGTGACCAGCGAATCTGTTTTGTTGACTACGGCATGATGGGTACCGTTTTGGATTCCGATAAATACCTGTTGGCCAATCTGCTCATAGCCATCGCTGACAAAGATATCCGGGGACTAAAACACGCATTGCTTCGGTTTGGTAAGATTGAAAAACTGGAAGAAGCCGTTGATAAGGAGATGGAATATGACTTGGAGGAGTTTTTAACGGAATATTCCGGTATTTCATTGGAGGATATAGAAGGTATGGAGGTTATGAATGGGGTGAATCGTCTGTTTTTTCACTACAAGGTCCGTGTGCCCGCCAATCTGCTCCTCTTGCTCAAAGCGCTGGTCATGATTGAAGGCGTGGGCTTGCAGCTCGACCCCAAATACAACATCATTGATAATATCACCCCGTTTGTGCGTCGGTTGTTGGCCAAAAAATATAGTCCTGCCCGAATGGGAAAAAGTATTGCACGTGCCGCGGGTGACATGATTCGATTAGCCGGTAGCCTGCCGGAAGACCTGATGGAGGTAATGCATAAAGTTCGTCAGGGCCGCTTGCATATTGAGCTAGAGCATACCGGGCTAGACCCCTTATATGCTGAAATGGACCGGGTGTCGAACAGATTGTCCTTTTCGATTGTTATAGCTTCTTTGATTCTAGGTTCGGCCTTATTAGTTATTGCTCATATTCCTCCGTACATTTACAATATTTCCGCTTTAGGATTCATTGGTTTCATTGTTTCAGGACTTATGGCCCTCCGCTTGGCTTGGGCAATACTAAAACACGGTAACCTATAGTACTTATTGACCACTATTATGCTTAAAGTCCTTCCTGCCTATCAAATAGTCTTAGAGGAGATCGGTGATGTCGCTCGGTTCACAGGCCGGTTTTTTAAAGAATTTCTCAAACCACGCTTTGAAACAAAGGAGCTGATTCACCAATTTTACATGATCGGCTACCGTTCAGTAGGATTGGTAGCCATCACTGGATTTATCCTTGGCCTGGTGATGACAATCCAAGCCCGCCCGACAATGGCACAATTTGGGGCTGAAGCATGGATACCCGCAATGGTTGCCATTTCGATTATCCGAGAAATCGGACCGGTCGTAACGGCATTAATCTGTGCCGGGAAAATTGGCTCAGGGATCGGCGCTGAGTTGGGGTCCATGAAGGTGACAGAGCAGATTGATGCCATGGAGGTTTCAGGAACGAACCCTTTCAAATATCTGGTCGTTACCCGAGTATTAGCGACTACGCTGATGGTACCTATTCTTGTCACCTTCAGCGCAGGTTTAGCAATATTCGGCTCTTTTCTGGCCGTCAATATTAAAGGAGTGACCAGCCTTTCCCTTTTCTACCAACAAGTGGTCGACAGCCTGTCATTCAGCGATGTGCTGCCCGCATT
>JBBQMA010000292.1:0-4207 GCA_038328415.1 Chitinophagales bacterium
AGGATTCATCAACTACAACCAACCTGTTTGTTTTCTTTACCGATTGGATAATTGTTTCATAATCCATAGGTCGAATGGTTCTCAAATCAATCACCTCGGCTTGAATACCTTCCTTTTCCAGTTCCTGAGCAGCCTGTAGGCACGTCCAGATCATTTTATTGAAGGTTACCAGCGTAACATCTGTTCCTGATCGGCGGATAGCAGCTTTACCAATTTCAACTACATAATCTTCACCCGTTTGGGGCAATGCGCCCAAGGTGGGAATCTCAATATGCTGGTACTTATAGAATCGTTCACCAGCTCCGTTGGATACCAATTCCATAGCATAAAACACCTCAGATTCCATAACACAAACTGGATCGTTATCTCTAATTGCTGATTTAAGCAATCCTTTGGCATCAATGGGGTCAACACACGATATAACTTTAAGACCCGGTGTATTACCAAGCCAGCTTTCAAAAGTTTGTGAATGTTGTTGCGCGAGTTGGCCTGCAGCTCCTGACGGGCCACGAAAAACAATCGGACAAGCAAAATCGCCGGCAGATTGAGAAAGTGTTTTCGCGGCATTGTTGACAATTTGATCAAATGCAAGCACAGCGAAGTTCCACGTCATGAATTCAATGATAGGACGCAGACCATTCATTGCAGCACCTACCCCAATTCCTGCAAAACCTAACTCTGCAATGGGTGTATCAATCACTCTCCGCGCCCCAAATTCCTCAAGCATTCCTTTGCTGACCTTATAGGCTCCATTGTATTCGGCGACTTCTTCACCCATTAGAAATACGCTATCATCACGCTGCATTTCTTCTATCATTGCTTCCCGTAATGAATCACGTAAGGAGATCTGAATACTCATATGCTGTAAATTTATGGGCAAAAATAGTCATCTATCTCTAGTTCAGCCCTAATTCATGCACAACTTCTGCACTTGAAATGAAATCGCACTAAAATCATATCTTTGCGGTGCAACATCCGGCTTACACTAAACGTTAGGGTTTTATCTGTAAATTAACTATTCTTGTTCATGAAAAAATCATTCAATTCTTTTCGCATTTTGGGTCTTTTGGGAATGGTCATTCTTGTTTCATCCTGTAATAGAGGTGTCGGATGCCCAAACAATTTCAAAATAGCAGATTCTTTCGAGGCTCTGATAGTTTGGACTGTGCAAATATTTCTTTAACCTTTTAATGTGTGGGTGCAGTTATCCACAGAGGTTCAATATGATAGGTTCCTTGAGGAGTCATTCATAACCCCCTTGCTTCTATTTAAGCATAGTTATCGCTGTACACTGAGCGCTATTGTACTAGATCGAATTGAATCTCATTTCCTTCTGCTTTCAAAACAGTTTTGGCTTCTAGATGTCGTTCAAAATCGCGAACTAAGCAATTTTGTATCAAGAACTCAAAGCATTCATCACGAATCCCCGCAGGCACTAATTATATATAAAGGCGAATGCATTTGGGACGAAGATCATCTGGATATTCAAACCGATGATATTATAAGCATCATGAATAATATCGATGTCAACGACTGACTCACTTCAGCCGCAGATAAGAGTCACACATGATTCTTCGCCTACCCTGTTTTCAAGTTTATACCGTTCGGATTATCATTCAAAATATGGTGCCGTCCAGGAATCCAGGCACGTCTTTATTAAAGCTGGGTTGAACTTTAAATTGGATGCACTCGGAAAAGAACCGCTTGTAATAGTAGAAATGGGCTTTGGAACCGGTTTAAACGCGTTGTTATCCTTGGTCGAGGCAGAGAGTAACCAAAGCGCGATTCATTATTATGCGATTGAAAAACATCCAATCTCCCCGGATTTGGCAGCTCAATTGACCTATCATGATCACGTTCCTACTAATTTTTCAAAGTCATACATTCAACTTCACGCATCACCCTGGGAACAGGCGATTGACTTGACCGCTCATTTTAGATTGTTTAAATGGCAAGGCGATTTGCAGGATTACCAAAGCCAGGTACAAATAGATTTGATTTATTTTGATGCATTTGGGCCAGAGGTGCAACCTGAGCTTTGGACGTCAGAATCCTTGTATTCCTTAATTAAGTTTTTAAAACCGGGTGGTGTATTTGTTACATATTCGGCAAAGGGAGCTGTCCGCAGAAGTTTGCTATCGTTGAACCTTATCGTTGAACGGCTACAGGGACCTCCGGGTAAGCGCGAAATGCTCAGAGCACAAAAGCCATATTTATAAATATAGGATTCGTTATCTTACCGCAAAGATCAAACATGCGAAGACTTGCATTGCACTGGCAAATTCTTATAGGGATAGTCCTTGGGTTACTAATTGGCTTAATAGGCGTCCAGTTTGGGGCCAAGGATTTTATTACTGATTGGGTAAAGCCATTCGGTACTATTTTTATTAATCTGTTGAAACTGATTGCCATACCTTTAATCATAACATCTTTGATTACAGGGGTTACGCAATTGAAGGACATCAGTAAATTTTCTAAAATTGGCATAAGGGCAATTGGAATATACCTTGCCACGACCGTTACCGCGGTTACGCTTGGCTTGCTTTTGGTCAATATTCTGAAACCATCGAGTGGTATTTCTGAAACGACCAGGCAAGAACTATTAACCAACTATGCTGGCGTGACATCTGGTAAAATCGAACTGGCGATGGATTCCCAAGAGGCGGGGCCCCTACAACCATTGGTTGACATTGTACCCGGCAATATTTTTGAGGCTTTGACGGGGAATTCCAATATGCTTCAGGTCATCTTTTTTGTCATTTTCCTGGGAATTGGATTAATCCTTATTAAAGAAGAGGACGCGGAGCCGGTTACAAAGTTTTTCAAAGGTCTCAATGATGTGATCATGAAACTGGTTGATCTCATCATGATGACTGCACCCATTGGTGTACTATCGCTTATGGCATCACTTGTCGTTGAATCACCTAGTCTTGACTTATTCCAGGCACTGTTGTGGTACTGTTTGACAGTGGTCATAGGATTATCCATTTTGATTTTTGGCTTCTATCCCCTTTTAGTTAGGGTCTTTACAAAACGCTCTTATTCTTTTTTCTTAAAAGGAATTGCTCCGGCACAACTTCTTGCCTTTTCCACAAGTTCAAGCGCTGCTACCCTTCCGGTGACCATAGAGCGGGTTGAAGAACACCTGGGGGTTGAAAGTGAAGTAGCCAGTTTTGTTTTGCCGGTCGGTGCCACGGTTAATATGGACGGAACCAGTCTTTATCAGGCTGTCGCAGCGGTTTTTATTGCAAATACCCTAGGTGTGGAGCTTTCCATGAATCAACAGTTGACCATAGTGTTGACGGCAACACTTGCCTCCATTGGATCTGCAGCCGTCCCTGGAGCGGGTCTAGTCATGCTGGTTATTGTCTTGAGTGCTATCGGCGTTCCGGAGGCAGGTTTGGCCTTGATCTTTGCGGTGGACAGACCCCTGGACATGTTGCGAACAGTAGCAAATGTTACCAGCGATGCTACTGTCGCCATGTTGGTTGGTAATTCATTGGGACTGCTAAAAGATCGTCCTGTTGAGAAAAAATGGGATGATTTTTACCCGGAGACTAAAGGTGAAAAATCTTGACTTAAAAGATAAATCGCAACGGTATGACTTTTTCATCTCATCTGCATTTTGCCCTTGGAATTATTCTTTTACTTGCAATTTTGGTATTCGTTGGCTGTAAGGACAGTGTTCAATAATGGTACCCTTCCCCCTCGCAGGGAAATACGATTGTCAAGTTAGATGGTGATGAGGGGGTTGGATTTCTAAAGCGGGAATTGTGGATTGAGGCTATGCATAAGGCGGCACCAAGTATTAATTGGCATTATTTGGAGAGCCAGAATCGAATGCAGATGCACAAGGACCGAATTGCGTCCAGAGTATTACATGGTGAAAGTCAGGATGATATTGCAAATGGAAAACTTATAGGTCAATGGCATGAAAGAGGTAGTAATAATCAGGCTGGTCCGTTATAGCAACTGAGTTTGGCCCGGAAAACGAGGATATATGGCTATGTTTCCGCTGGAGGAGCCTATTTAAGGGCCATCTTGAAGGCACAGGATGGGAAGTAATCAATCAGGATTTGAACTTTGATGGCGATTTACTCAGATTTATACCTATACCCAACGGTCGTAGATTAGTGGCTATCATTGATAAAGTTATTCACTATTCTGATGATGAAGGGCTAAGTTGGACATCATCTAGTGGCCTGGA
>JBBQMA010000293.1:0-4149 GCA_038328415.1 Chitinophagales bacterium
AGGTCCGCTAGCAATCAATGTTACGTCGTAAGAACCTGGTGTGGAATAAGTAACAACAGGATTCTCAAGATTAGATTTCAAAGGATTACCTCCTTCGAATGTCCAATCCCAGGATGTTGTAAAACCTTCAGATAGGTCATTGAACTGCACCGTCATTGATTCGCCGCATTCGCCATTTTTATCCGAACCAAATCCGGCTAGCGGTGCAAAATATACTTGAACTAACTCTGTAAAAATGTTAACACCACATGAATTTGTAACAGTTAAGGTTACTACATAAGAACCCTCTGCAGTATAGGTATGCGTCGGATTTTCTTCGATACTACTTGCTCCATCACCGAACAACCAGACATAGCTCTGGCCATAAAGTGACTGATTGGTAAAGGACACCGCACCATTATTATTGGTCTGTGTGAAATCGGAAATAGGTGTGCTTAATACAGTTATATAATCCAGCAACTCCAGCTCGCCAATTCCAATTGGATTAGATACAATCAATTTTACGTCATAAATGCCTGGCGAAGCATACTGAACTACAGGATTCTCATCGGTAGAGGTGGCAGGATTACCTCCTTCGAAGGTCCATAGCCAGGAAGTGACACTTTGTGAGGATTGATCCGCAAATTGCACAGAAAATGGTGCACATCCGGACGTCTGGTTAGCACTAAAGCCCGCCACAGGTGGTAGAAGGATTGTTACCTGCTGGGTAGTCATGTTGGAGTCACACGCATTGAAGGCCCAAAGTGTTACAGTGAATACGCCTTCCTGTGTATATATATAATCAGGGTTTGCTTCATTCGATCCATTCCCATCACCAAAATCCCAGGTAAAGCTCGTGCCAAATTGAGAGTTGTTGTCAAAACTGACTTCATTTCCATTATTGACATCCGCATCAAATGCCGCAACGGGGTCAGCCAAAACCGTAATATAGTTAACCAATGTGAGGGTATCTGACCCCACAGAATTGATAGCTACAAACGTCACCGTATAATTCCCGGGAGTGGTATAGTCTACAGTTGGATTTGGTGCTGTGGAAGTAGAAGGATTACCGCCAGGGAAAGACCACCAAAAACTGGTTGTATTTGGCGATGCGTCCTCCATGAAATTTACTGCAAATGGGGCACAACCTTCCTGATCATTGGATGTAAAACCTGCATTAGGAGGGAACACAATCGTCACTGGCTGTACAAGCGTACTATCCCCGCAGGATGCAAAAACCTGGAGGGTTACATCAAAGACACCTTCTGTCAAATAGACATGAACGGGATCCTCTGCTGAACTGGTTCCGCCATCACCAAAATCCCAGTGCAATGAGTCGACATTGCCCAAACTGTTGAAGAATACAGAGTCAATCTTAACTGTGTAATTAAATGCAGGATTTGGTGAACTGAGAACCGTGATATAGTTGGTCTTGATTTCAACATCCGTTCCTGCAGCATTAATAGCAATCAGTGTTACAGTGTACTTGCCTGGCGCATTGTAGGTCACAACAGGATTCTTTGCATTGGATGTTGAAGGAGTTCCACCGGGGAACTGCCAATTCCATGCCGTCGTATTTGGTGTTGAAAGATCTTCAAAATCAACAACAAGGGGCGAACAACCTTCAATGACATCAGAACCGAAATCTGCAATTGGTGAAGTAACTATCGTCAGGAACAAGGAATATATATCCGAACCGCATTCATTTGTCACGGTTAGCTCGACTTCATAAACACCGTCCGTTGCATAAACATGCAGCGGATTTTCATCCGTGCTTGTGTTGCCGTCTCCAAACTCCCAAAAGAAGGTAACCCCTCCGTCTGACAGATTGAAGAAATTTACAATGTTTTCATCAGCTATATAGTCCCAAAGTGCCGTAGGTACATCATCGACATCAATATAGCTGTTTTCTGTATGAGAATCACTTCCGGCACCATTCGTAGCCACAAGGGTTACATTGTAAGTACCTTTTGTATTGTAGGTTACAGTAGGATTCTGTAATGTTGAACTACCTGGTGTTCCGCCAGGGAATGTCCATTGCCATGATGTTGGACTGTTAGTCGACTCATCGGTATAATCAACGATAAGCGGTTTGCAGCCTTCCGTAACATCTGCCGAAAATCCTGCAACAGGAGGTGACAATGGAACACAGTTTGTCATACAATTACCGCCATTGCCACTGGTAAAGTTATTAATGACATTGATAGAATTTGAAGACCATGTAGTGGTGTTGTTGACTGATGGTGACATAATAAAACCAGAACTACCATCATGCCCAGAATTAAGATTATGACCCAATTCATGGGACACCATCACCCGCATCGCCCAGTTTTGCGATGAGTAATCCATGAGGCAGTTATACCTGAAACTATTACACATCCCTCCAACGTATGCAATACCGACAACGCCATTTTGAAAATTCCTGTTAGTCCATAGGCTGGCTACATCATAAACCTGATTCCCAAAACCTCCGCCCTGGCCCCAGTTTCTGAAATTAGCAACTAAAGTCCCGGAATTGGTGGTGTTAGTCCACTCTGAAGGATCACAACTATTGCAACCAGATACAAATTCAGCAGAACGGACAAAAATGTAGTCGTTCGTGAACCACCCCGTGTATTGGGTTTCCACAAGTCCCATCACCAGGTCAACTCTGTTCCAACAAGCATTTTCATTACCATATTTATTGAAAAAAAGCCAATCCAAAGCTGCACCATATTCAACTTCTTTACAACCGGGAGATCTGCCTTCCTCCTCGCTTTCCAAACCATCACCATGGACATGCTGAGGGTCAGTACATTTATGGACATTGACATCTACGCCACAAGAATAGTCGCCTATCACTTTTGCAAGGGCGGTTTGGTAAACAATTACCAAATTTTTGGCTGCTTCAGGATGGTGATGCCAAAGTGGCTCGATCATATATTCCCGTCCGTCAATTATGAATGTTCCTGCAAAAAATTCTTTATTGATGGCATAAAGAACCTTTCCATTTGAGGGTTCATTTAACACACCTCTATATATAATATCCTCCCGGGCTGGTTTGACAACGAGACCAGAGGAAGTTATTACCCGAGTTTCTAAGCCTGGTTTTCTTTGATTGTGCTTAATCAGTGTAGAGGAAAGTGAAAGCTGACCTAATTCAATGGTTAATTCAACATCCGTTCCTTTTTTGTAGACGTAATTGAATAGTGCCTCCTGATCCATCTCAAAGAGATCATACATCTCTATACCAGGGATCTCGGGCTTGGACACTAAATCTGGTGACCTGCCCGTAAATACCGCCTGGCCAAAGGCCTGGCTGAGTAAGAAAATATTGAAAATGAGGAGAAAAGCCAGTGATTTACATCTAGCAAGATTAAGAAAGGACAATCGTATCATTTGGTAAAGGAGTTATCAAGTAGGTTAAGCCTGCGAAATTAAGCGTTTTCTTATAATTCTCCAAAAAATAACTTTGGAACATCACTCTTTACTGACAGCATCTTAAGGTCTTTTTCTCAAAAGAAGATGCTTACAATATCATTATAAGTAATGCCATTTAAAAAAACAAGGTTAAAATAGCAAATCCTGTCTTCCGGGTGGAGTCAACCCAAGGTGTTTAAATGCCTTTGGTGTAGCTTCCCTGCCTCGTGGTGTACGCTGAAGAAAACCTTCCATTATTAAAAAAGGTTCATGCACTTCTTCAATATTTCCAGCCTCCTCGCCAACTGCTGTGGCAATGGTACTCAACCCTACCGGCCCACCTTTAAATTTCACGATTATTGTTTGCAGGATACGATTGTCCATTTCGTCAAGTCCGCATTCATCTACTTGAAGTGCATTCAGTGCGTAGTGAGCAATTTTTTTATCGATGACGCCATCGCCCTTCACCATGGCAAAGTCTCTTACCCTGCGCAAAAGTGAATTAGCAATCCTGGGCGTCCCCCTGCTTCTTCGCGCTATTTCAAGCACCCCCTCTTCCTGGACAGCTATTCCCAATAACGCAGATGAGCGACGAATAATACCGGCAAGTGTCGGCACATCATAGTAATCAAGATGACATGAAATCCCGAATCTGGCCCTTAGCGGGGCACTTAACAAGCCCATCCGTGTAGTGGCGCCGACTAGTGTAAATGGAGCAAGAGCGATCTGGATACTTCGGGCATTGGGTCCCGTATCAATCATAATATCAAT
>JBBQMA010000294.1:0-4145 GCA_038328415.1 Chitinophagales bacterium
GCGGGTTAATAAAAAATTCCCAAAATAGCTCAGGTGCATCTACGGGGTGGTTTACTCCATTTGGGTATTGATGATAGAGACTTTTAATCAATGTAAAAATATAGGGTGCGCATGCAACACCAGATTGGCAGGTTTTGAAAAGGTATGATTTGGTCAGGGACGTTTCTGATTTTACATAGTCATTCGTGAGGCCCAGACTGGCGAGAGTTCGATTAATTGGTTTATTTAAATAAAACAAAATGGAGTCTCCGCCGAAAGGCAACGCAGTAAAAGGTGGTTTTATATAACGGTCATCAAGTGTGCCGACCATAAACCAGACAGGTATCCTTACTAAAGGTGTAATTGAATCTAATGCATTGTAACTGCCCGATGTTCCTGCGACTGCTTTAAACAAATCGCCTGCCTCCATTCCTGTCTTATGGATCATGCAGCAACCATTGGAGAATCCACTTCCAAAGATGCGGTTGGTATCAATAGATATGGTATCGCTGATAAGGCTGATTATTTTCCGAAAAAAGGCGACGTCACTGATTAAATCTGCAGTATCCGAAGGACAAATCGATTCATTTAAATCTCCGCAAATAAATTTGAAATTGTTTTTAATTATGCCGTCATCATCATAACACCATTTTAGAGCTGATGGAAAAAGTGTTACAAAATTTTCCTGCTGACCCAGTTCTTTCCAGCCTTTCGTATTGTAAAAAACATTCATATCCCCACTGGTGCCGTGTAGCATCATGACGAGCGGATAGCCTTCATCTGGAGGAGGAGTGGTCGGCACAGATACGATGAACTCACGCATTGCCCCATCAACATTTAATGCGATCTCATACTTGGTTTGTGCGCACAGCGTACTTGTATATACACTGCAAAATAGTGCCAGGATAGTAGCGAACCTAATCATATTTTCACGAGTTTAGTATACGGTTTAATCAAAATCAAAATTGAAGGTAATTTATTTTTTTAAACTCGACGATAGTTTTAGGCTTGACTACCATTTCGAGGCCTTGTGGCTTATTCAGATATACGGTGGTCCGTCGTCATCATTTACCTACTGAAGTTTTAGCGTAGGCGGTCGTCCTCGGTCATGACGCTACGGTCATGATTTACAATCCTCCTGTCCGTCCTGTTAATATCCCGTTAAAGGCTGTTGCCTGAATAATCGAATCAATGGAATTGGAGTCATACCATCAAATAACTTAACCATGAAAAAAGTGCTCTTTCTCTTCCTGCTGGTATTCCTGAATTTTCAGTATCAGGCCATCGCCCAACAGGAACTTGGCCAAACAGGTAAAAAGCAATGGCGCCAGCATCAACGTATCAAGGATGGTCGTGAGAATGGTGATCTAACCCACCGGGAAACGAAAACATTGCGCAAACAGCAACGCCACATCCAGCGACAAAAGCGTAAGGCGGCTGCGGATGGTCAAATAACCCCCGGTGAAAAAGCCCGTGTAAATAAGTCTCAACGTCGTGCCAGTCGGAACATTGCCCGCAAAAAGCATAATGCCCGTACCCAATAAAATTCCCCCCTTTATATAAAGTAAGCCTGTTGGAGGGTGCATCACCGTGCACCCTCTTTTTAAAATAGATTTGCACCGATTCTAGCTGATTAGGATAACATCTCAAGCCACAGATACCGAATAATTTACCAGCAAAGAATGGGTCTAAATTAGAAGCCCAGCTCTTCTTTTAATTCATTGCATAATAGCTTTGCATCTCGAGCAGATCTATATGTCACACAAATTTGCACCGGAGTCATTAATGATGTCTCATGGTTATAAAGCGGAATGGTCTGAAGGCGCAATCAAATGCCCCATTTTCCAGACTTCGACATTTGAATTCCATTCCGCAGAGGATGGCAAGGCCTTTTTTGAAGTAGCCTATGGTATCAGGGAAAAACACCCCGAAGAAAATCTTGGACTGATCTACAGCCGACTGAACAATCCGGATTTGCAAATCTTGGAGGAGCGGCTTTGCTTGTGGGATGAAGCCGAAGAAGTAGCCGTTTTTTGAAAGCGGCATGTCTGCCATTACAACTGTATTATTAGAGTTTCTCAGACCCGGAGATCTTGTCCTTTACAGTATGCCCCTCTATGGTGGAACGGAACATTTTATTTTAGAAATATTACCGCGTATGGGTATCCATAGTCTCGGATTTAGTGAAGGTGAACGTGCGCCGGTTAACATCTAACGAATAACTGAGGAAGCTCCAGATGACCGTCTCGCGCTCATACTTGTGGAAACGCCTGGTAATCCGACAAACGCATTAATCGATTTTGCTGTTTGCTGCACAGTAGCTGATCATTTCAGCACCGCTGAACGAAAAGTCTATCTCGCAGTGGATAATACATACATGGGTCCTTTGTGGCAGCATCCGCTCAAACATGGTGCCGACCTGGTCATGTATAGTGCAACAAAATATTGGCGGACATAGTGTTGTCATTGCAGGAGCTGTTCTTGGATCATCAGTCTTAATGAAAAGGGTAAAAACTCTACGAACATTTCTGGGTAATATGGCAGGACCCTGGACAGGCTGGTTGCTCCTGCGTAGCCTGGAGACCCTCAAAGTGAGAATGGAACAACAGGCAGCCAACGCTATGATCATTGCGGAATGGATTCAAAGGCATCCTAAAGTTGAAAAGGTCTATTACCTGGGACTTATTCCGGAGAATACAACGGAATATGGCATCTATAAACGGCAATGCAGTTCACCCGGTGCCATGGTGTCATTCGATATTCGAGGTGGCGAAAAGGAGGCTTTCCGATTTTTGAATAATATGCGGCTCATAAAACTTGCGGTGAGTCTAGGCTCTACAGAATCCCTTGCTGAGCATCCAGCTTCCATGACACATGCAGGCCTGTCTTCGGCACATCGCAAAGAAATCGGCATTGAGGAAAACCTCCTTCGCTTATCCGTAGGTGTTGAAAATTATCGCGATATTATTTGGGACATTGAACAAGCCCTCGAAAACGTATAAATAGGAAAATATATTCATCCGTTATTGATTACCAAAATCTTTTGAATAGTTGGACCAGCATAAAAAGGTTGGTCAAGATCCAAATAAAACCCAGAACATAAAACCAATTTTTATTTTTCAACGGATTTATACCCTGAATGCCCATGATAAAAAGTGGAAAAATAAGCACAAAATAGCGCCCTTGCAAATTGAGCAACTCCGTATGACCTACGGGTGTCCACAACATATACATTGTTACAGAAAAAAATCCCAGTAATACAAAACCAGTGGTTATTAAAATGAACCGTGTAATTCGGGAGAGGAAAATCGTTTCTAGTTGACTTGCTATGAACAATCCAGCCAGTAATAAGGCAATCATCCATGCGGGCAGATAATGGTGATACCAACCAAACTTTCCTATGTAGTGTGCCATCGTAGCCGGTGCTGATTGCACCCAAGATCGGGCAAACACCTTCACTATCCTCCCGGGATTATTTTTGATGTAATCCAATTGGGCAATCGGATCAGCACCTGGTTGTAGCGTTTGTCCCTGCCTGAAATCCACATGGTATTGGTCAAAAGGAATAATCAACTTATGGCTAACCGATCGCATAAAAAGCAGCGCCGTGAAAGCTGGAATCAAACATAACATCAAAACAGGTATGCGCCATGTCGGGTTCAATTTTTGTGGTGTGGGTAGCAACAAAAGTAATAATCCCAGAAAAATAAGATTGGGCTTTAAAAGTGTAATGATCGTTACCAGTAATGCAAGGAGCATAAGCTGCCGAATCCGGACCGGATGATGCCCAATATGAAATTTTAACACCAGACTGAAAAATAAAAAGCCAAGTCCATGCACCACTACGTCAGGGTTGAGGGAAATATGAAAGGCCAGAGAAGCTGGCAACAGGAGCAATATTGCGAATAACGTTTTATATATCGGTGTGGTGCAGATGGCCATATAACATACAAATAGCCAGAAGCCAAACATGGCAATCCGACCCAGGTAAAAAGCATATCCCGGTCCAATATTTAGCCAGGCAAAAAGCCTGTACAAAAAAGCTTGCGGTAGATAACCGATAGGCGCATAAAAGCCAGTATTTGCAAAATCAATAAATGCTGTTTCGTTTCGGTTCAAAGGGATTTGCATGGATGATCTCCATTGTGCTGCGGACAAGCGGCATG
>JBBQMA010000295.1:0-4145 GCA_038328415.1 Chitinophagales bacterium
GGTTTTAACACTAATATCCAATAGTTCAGCAATTTCCTGGTAGGAAAGATATTCATACCTGCTGAGTACAAAAACCAGTCGGCATCTGTCCGGCAAAGAAGAAATTGCATCACCAATCATTTTCTCCAACTTATCAGCATCCGGGTTGTAGCTTCCCGTACTACTTGCAATTTGTTCGGGCGCATGTTCGTCCTGGTCCCAACGCCGCAATTCCCTAAGCTTATTAAGGCTGCGATTCAAAACTCCCCGATGTAAATAGCCAGAAAGTGACGTTGCAACATGATCTAGCTTTTCCATTTGCCAAACCCGAATCATTACTTCCTGAACCATATCCTCTGCCAAAGCCTCATCACGAAGAATCCGGAAAGCCGTTGTCCATAGCGGCCCGAAACAGGCTTTATACAGTGCTTCCATCACAAGCCGCTTACTAACCGGCCAGGCCGCAATCCATTCCTTTTCCTGATGTATTGAAATCATCATATGCCTGGATCAGCCCTTTCGGTATTTTAGTCGGATAGAATTGCCAATCACTACCAAATCTGAAAATGCCATGAAAATTGCACCCCACATAGGATTTAGAAATCCAGCTACAGCGAGTGGAATAGCTACAATATTATATGAAAATGCCCAAAAAAGATTTTCCTTAATGGTTCGGACGGTGAGTTTACTAATGGTAAAAAGATCGACAAGATCGGTGAGTTGCGGACGGAGTAATGCTACTCGTGCCGATTGTAAAGCGACATGTGTAGCCCCGGACATAGCAATTCCCACAGTAGCCTTTTCCAGCGCAGGAGCATCATTGATCCCATCACCTACCATAGCCAAGCTTTCCGTCAAACCCAGCTTTTCAATGAGTGCGTATTTGTCCTGAGGAAGCTGTTCCGCATAAAATGTCGGTATGCCCGTTAGTGTGGCCATCCTCCTTACATTGTCTTTATGATCACCGGATACCAGCATAGTGGTAAATCCCTGTTTATGTAGTTTAGCAATAACAGCCGAAGCCTCTGGTCGCAGCTCATCCTCTAAAAATATATGAGCTATTTTTTCGTCATCCCGTATCAATGCCAGATGATAGCCCTGAGATCGATCAAAATCATCTCGACCCAACGAATACTGCCTTGCATATTTATCCTTCGCAGACATACCCTTACCCGGTATTTCTATAATATCATGAAGAAGATACGCTTCATTCACCTGGGTATTACCAAGATAATCAATAAGAGAAGAGGCAACCGGGTGATTTGATCGCAATTCCAACTGATAAAGGTACTGTCGAACTTCGGAATCAATTCCTGTTTTTGACTTGATTTGATGGACCTTTAAATTTCCTGTAGTCAATGTACCTGTTTTGTCAAAAAGAATCTGCCTGATGCCAGCCAACAACTCTATTGTTTGGGCACCCTTGATCAAGAGTCCATTCCGGCTTAATCGTCCCATACCTACTATGATTGCTGTTGGGGTTGCAAGTCCCATCGCACACGGGCAGGAAATAACTAATACGGCAATAGCATTCATGAACGCTGTGGCTGAGGAAAGATTTAAAACCAAGGTGCCCAAAAAAAAGGTGCAAACACTAATAATCACAACCATTGGTACAAACCAGGCGCTAATCCGATCCGCTAAGCGCTGAATCGGTGGTTTTTCAGACTGAGCAGCCTTAACCAGCCGAATGATTTGATTAAAAACTGTATCAGCTGGATCGACAGTTGCCTGAAGAATAAAATTTCCGGATAGCACTATGCTACCTGCCAGGAGTTGGGAATCGATTGACTTTTTAGCTGGAACCGACTCTCCGGTAAGCATAGATTCATTTACTTCCCCTTGCCCTTCTAGTACAATCCCGTCTACTGGTATTGCTTCACCCTGGTTTACCAATATCTTATCGCCTTTTCGCAAATCGGTAGCCGGGATCATCATGTACTGCTGATTTCCCATCCATAGCCTGGCCGATTCTGTCTTTAGTTTTTCAAGGTCATTTATAGCTGATGTTGTTTTGCGAAGTGCCTTTTCTTCCAGTAGATTCCCGATCAAGACCAAGGTGATGATCATGGCAGCGGTCTCGAAAAAATTATATGTAGGGTCATCAAGTAATATGCTAAGGCAACTATAGCCAAAAGCGGCAGAGCTACCCAGAAAAATCAATACATCCATGTTGCTTTGGCCATGTCGCAAGGCACCCCACGCACTTCGTCCGAAATGCATAATCCCAATTACAAATACTGGAGTAGCTAATCCCAGGTGCAACCAGGGATTTTGCAATAACAAAGGCCCGGATCCCATCATGTGCAACAGATGGTGCGCCAATAAGGGTGCTGTAAGTATAGAAGAGATTACAACCTTGCGGGTCAACGTAAACCAAGGTAATCGGCCGGACTCTAGGAAAGCCCTGTATCCAAGTCTGGTAATTCCTACCGCCAAATCATCTAATTGCAGATCGGCTTGCACAGTCCTAAAAGATACCTTATTGCCAGAAAGGTCCACATAAACCTCCGACATGCCCTCCCCTTCCAGATAATTCCTGATCGTTGCGGCACATGCGGCACAAGTCATTCCCTCAACAATAAGCTCTTTTTCTACTGTTTGTACCTGTTCCATAGTATCACCAGCCTGCAGTTGTACCTTTAGAAATCTTTGCCAGCGTCCTTAAAGTCAAAGATAGCAATGGTACGCATTAGGTTGCCCATCCTTAAGTTGTTATATGTACAAACAACAATTGATTGATGAAAAGTCATCTATTTTTTCAACGGCAATTCCAAAGATTTAGGTGATTGGAATGGTTTAAAGAACCCTTATTCTTCAAAAAGAAGCCTGCACATTTTTTGATTCGCCTGAAAGTTTATAATTTTGCAGTCCTTTTGATCTGGTGGTTATAGCTCAGTAGGTTAGAGCGTCGGATTGTGGTTCCGAAGGTCGCCGGTTCGAACCCGGTTAGCCACCCCAACTTGCCCGGTTTTTCCGGGCTTTTTTATTATGGCCCAACTCCAAACGTTGATCCCATGGTACTTGCAGGCCAAAACTGCCTATAGCGTCCATTCACCGATGGTCTATCGCTTTTGTGAAGAAGTACTTGATGATCATAGGTGGTATTATGCCTTCGAATCTATTGAAGTTGAACGTACACGACTTCAGCAAGATACAAGGCCATTACCAGTTGGTGGTTTAGGAGCCGGGAGCCAATTTGAACAAGCTGAAGGAAATGTGGTCAGGAACATTCTTAAATCAAGCAGTAGTCAACCCTGGAAAGGGCGAACCTTGTTTCGGATCTGTAAGTGGTGGCAGCCGGATACTATTTTAGAATTTGGCTCTTCACTCGGTATTTCAACCGCCTATCTGGCTTTTGCAAGCCAGAATACGCCATTATTTGCCATTGATGGCAATGCAGGTTTACTAGCCATTGCACAGACCGTTTGGAAGGAACTGCAACTGTCCAATATTCAAGCTGTCCATTCCAGCTTTCAGCAAGCATGGCAACAAATACCTGACTTAAAAAATCAAAGGGTACTTATATATCTGGATGGAGATCACCAGTCTGACCATGTGGAGCAGCTACTTCAGGACATTTCGCTGCGGTGCACGAGGCCCTTTTTAGTAATTATTGATGACATTCGGTGGTCCGGGGATATGACACGAGGCTGGCAAAGGTGGTCCGCAAATTATGGAGGGGCTTGGCTGCATCTCTTCCAGGCAGGGATTTGGATTGCTGACGATGCCTTTTTAGAACCGTTGAAGATGAGCCTTATTCCCCGCAGATTGAAGCCGATACAAATGGGATGGATGTAAACAGAACATCATCATCTCCGAAAACCTATACCTGACTTTTCCCATTTTCCGGTGTTGGCATCTACTTTTATCATTTTTACCGTTTCAAGCGAGATCAACTGGTCAGGAACGATTTGACCATCAGCATGGAATCGGGCATTTGCAGTTTGTTGAGTGTTCACCATCGCTTCGGTGATTTGCCTGACAACCCTTGCGTTCCCAAAATAACGATCACGTTCCTTATGGAGCCTAGTAATCCAATCAATTAACTCATTTTTCGCATCCGGCGCCAGACCAAATCCTTTTTCTTGCAATTGCCAGACCGCAATTTGTTCTAACTCGGCTACAGAATAGTCATCAAAGATCAGTGACTTGTCAAATCGGGA
>JBBQMA010000296.1:0-4136 GCA_038328415.1 Chitinophagales bacterium
GCTAAAAATGAAGCAGGTTTTGCCTGCAAAAAAACTGCTTAAACTACATCAGGTAGAGGGCGAGTTTAAAAAGCGGCTAATGAATGAAATGCGTGGTCGCAAAGGGGAGCTAAAGATGAAAAAAGCCAACTAAAAAAGCCAATTACGGATCTGTATCCCCGGCATTCACAGGACTTGAACCCTGACTTTCGGGCCGAATGAGAAGACTTTCAAATTCTTCCCAACTACCTGCAAAGACATTGAGGTCCACAAATCCTCCAATGCCCCCTAACCGGGCCCGATCGCCATATTGCCAAAATTGCCACTGCTGGTCTTTCCCCAACAGAGGCTTGTCCTTACTATATCGTGCAATCCATAATAGGTGATCATTGAATGCTGATCCAAGATGGGTATTGTAAAAGGTCTGATTGCTATAGAGAATGGGCTTTACACCGTAGTGTGCTTCAACCATTGTCAACCACCCCCGGATTAAGGGTTCCATTTTTTCTGGTGAGTTGCCATCGAGTACTTCTACATCGAGAACCGGAGGCAGATCACCCGGCTCCAGATGCACATTCCTTATGAAATTGAGTACCTGATTTAAAACGGGAATATTGGGACGAAAGAAATGATATGCTCCTCGCTTTATTCCAGTTTCCTGGGCTTTACACCAGTTATGCTCAAAGAGGGAATCAATAATATCCTGGCCTTCTGTTGCTTTTATAAAGGCAAAATGTATGTTTTGATCTTTCAATTGATGCCAATCAATACGGGATTGGTAATGACTGACATCTACCCCATGAATAGCAAAGTCCGACCTACGCTCTGTCAGGTCGTCCTGGCATGCCGATAACGCAATAAAGAGGCAAATACAGAAAAGAGAAGCTTTCAAGTCGATTTTCAAATGTCCTGCAAATATCCGGCCGCACTGGCAAAAATAGGCTGGTTTTAAGTGTATTTAACTACTCAACCTCTGTTTGAATAATTCAAACAGCCTAAGTTTTTCAAATTACAAAAGAATCTCTGTTTGCCAATGTGCTGGCATCTTGCTTAAAAAACAGACCTTTGCAATATGCCCGGTCATCGCCAACTCTTCTTAAAACATCTCGCACAAACTAGTGAAAAGCCGATGGAACTGGAGGTTTCCAGTGCCCACGGGGTATGGCTTTATGGCCCCGGGGATCGCATCTGGATGGATCTCATCTCTGGGATCGGGATGAGTCCATTAGGTCACACCCACCCTGCTGTGGTGCAGGCAGTGGAGGATCAGGCGCGAAAATATATGCATGTCATGGTCTATGGCGAATATATCCTTTCGCCACAGGTTCAGTTGGTAAACGCACTTTGCAGTCATCTTCCGGATGCATTAGACAATGTCTATCTGGTCAACTCCGGATCAGAAGCCGTGGAAGGTGCCATGAAACTGGCCAAACGTTTTACGGGTCGGTATGAATTATTGAGTTGTGCCAACGCTTATCACGGTAGTACACAAGGTGCAATGAGCCTCATGAGCGATGGCTTTTTCAGCGATGCCTACAGACCTTTGCTACCAGGAATTGGTCATATCCGGTTCAATAATTTCGATGATCTGGCTCGCATCACCACCCGCACTGCGGCAGTTATAACTGAAACAGTGCAGGCCGAATCGGGCATCCATCCACCAGATCCTGCCTGGCTATTAGCGTTGCGCCAGCGATGCACCGATCAGGGTGCGCTGCTCCTATTGGATGAAATCCAATGTGGTTATGGCCGTACTGGTCACCTTTGGGCTTTTGAAGCATTTGGCATCGCTCCCGATGTATTGATGCTGGGTAAAGGTATGGGAGGTGGTATGCCGATTGCCGCATTTGTGGCCCCTCGGCATATGATGCAAGTCTTGAGCCGTGATCCTGTGTTAGGTCATATTACCACATTTGGTGGGCATCCTGTAAGTAGTGCCGCCGCATTGGCCACACTTACTACTTTAATGGACAGCAACCTGATTAATCTGGTTGAATCAAAATCAAATTTATTCATTGAACTTCTATCTCCGCATCCAGCCATTCGCGAAATTCGATCCGCAGGTCTCATGATGGCCCTTGACCTTGGGGATGATCAAAAAGTACAACAAGCTATTCATCACGCCTTGGATTTGGGTGTGGTAACGGACTGGTTTTTGTTTAATTCAGGATCTATTCGCATTTCACCTCCGCTTATTATCAGCGAGGAAGAAATCAAAGAGGGTTGTGCCCGCTTGTTAAAGGCCCTTGATCGCGTTGAACATGGTTGATCGTTATTTCTAATCAAAACCGCTCATCGCTTTATTCGCCCACTGTACCATGCATCTTCAACGTATACGAGATCAAATCGAAGCCTATAAAAAGGCGCTTCCCCTTTCACCTAACAAGCATGTGTGGTCCATCCAGGAAACATTTCAAAAGCACTGGGACATTGATGCAGCTAATCTGGCACTCATGTTTGATCAAAGCCTGAATAGCCCTATAAACAGGAGGCTATGGAGTCGTGAACATTACCAGCCCAAGACTGCCCTCGCCCTTTTTATTCAGATGGAACCCGAACAGGTTCGATTAATGTTTCGGGATCTGTTCAGACCTGAACTAGATGTGCAAAACCGTACTAATAGATTCATTTACTATGCAGATGAGTTGCTGGATCAGTATCGGGAGCTAAGGCTGAAACCCCTTCTCGCCGGTCATGATCAAAACCATGAAGCAGTTTGCCTCTATCTTGCCATGCGTTTCCCTGACCGTTATGCACCTTATCAACATAAAAGTTTTGTTCTTGCCTTACAAGATTTCAAGGTCCGGGAATTGCCACTCATCCCTGACCCTGAGCGTTGGTTTAAAGTAGCACGGACACTGCATGGTCTGCTAATAAAAGACGAAAGTCTATTGGCGATTTACGCCCAGTATAGAAAGGATATCAATATGTACTCGAATGAAACATTACTTCTATCCTGGGACTTTGTCCAATTTGTTGCCAACGAACATGTTTAAATGATCCTTTTTAAACGATTGATTGTTCCTATCTGACAATAACATTATCATTGAACTGGACTCATTTTCTGGAATTATTGGAAGCCCGGACAGCCTATCCGCTTCCAGGTGCCGACGCCCAATACCAAATGGCACATATTGGGCGGGGTTTTCAATCAGATCCTCCTCTCACAGCAAGGGATGCCAGTGTGCTTCTGCTTATTTATCCATCAAATGAGAAGGCACATACTGTTTTCATACAACGAACAGGGAACTTGGAAAGCGATCGGCATAAGGGGCAGATCAGTTTCCCGGGTGGTAAAAAGGAGGATTCAGACGCTGATTTTTCGGAAAGTGCGCTTCGAGAAGCAGAAGAAGAGATAGGCATTCCGCGATCCATGGTTCAGTTGGTGCGCCCAATGACGCCGCTTTACATTCCTATAAGCAATTTTTTGGTTCATCCTTATCTCGGTATTGCTCTTGAGAAACCCATCTTTATACCTCAACCCTCAGAGGTTGCGGACATTCTTGAAGTGCCTTTAGAAAGATTCTTTACACCGGAATCCATCAAAAAGACCGATATTTCGATCCGCGAGGGATTGATTTTGCGAGATGTACCCTATTTTGATTTGGATGGTCGGGTCCTCTGGGGAGCTACTGCGATGATCATCAATGAATTTCTCGAATGGTGGCGGACATCTCAGCCAAAGGACGAATCCCTATCTTTGTGAAGCTGTTCTTCATGCATTGCACTTATGGAAGTTATCTTCCAGTTTGATGTAATACTAATAACCTTGTTTATTATGGAAAAAGTGGTTCCTTACCAGGCGCAATACAAGATCCGCATTGTCACTGCCGCCTCTTTGTTTGATGGTCACGATGCAGCAATCAACATCATGAGGCGGATTATGCAAAGCTCCGGTGCTGAAATTATCCACTTGGGACACAATCGGTCTGTTCAGGAGATTGTTGATGCCGCCATTCAGGAGGATGCGCAGGGTATAGCAATCACTTCATACCAGGGAGGACATAATGAGTATTTCAAGTACATGCACGACCTCCTCAAAGAAAGAGGTGCGGGACATATAAAGATATTTGGGGGTGGCGGAGGCACGATTCTGCCCTCAGAAATCGAGGAACTGCAGCGTCATGGCATCACACGTATTTTTACTCCGAATGATG
>JBBQMA010000297.1:0-4135 GCA_038328415.1 Chitinophagales bacterium
ACCTTATTTTCCGGATCTGTGAAGCAATTATCCGTAGGAAATTGAATGTCACCCTGGGGGTTATAGATCCGTCCGGGATAAAACCCCCATCCGGGGATACCAAACTGTGACACCATCAGGTCCCGGGAGGCAGGGTCATCCAAGCCGAATATATTGCCCCAGTATCGGGTAAGACGGTTGTCGCCCGTAGCCACTGATCCGTAATTTCTTATCTGGAATACATTGCAGGATACGTTGCTAACGACACCTTGGTTTAATCCATTGAAAAAATGCACCGTACCCCAATCCATATCTTCAAAGCTGTTGTCGGTAATATTAAATCGGCTGGACCCAAAAACAGTAACACCGGATATGCCTCCCTCTAATTGATTACCTATCACTTCTACACGTGGTGCCCCTTGAATTGAAACATGGTAGTCATTATCTCTAAATGTATTGGGATTAAAATCCAATGTGCCAATGATGGACGGACTTGAAAATGGATTTGGCATAGTAGATTCTATCGATATACCCTTCTCGCAAAGCTCAAAAACATTGTCGTCCAATACCCTCATTGTACCATCAAAAAGTCGAATGGCTTCATAGTTAAAGTTGGTAAATCGACAATTGGAAAATTCTACACCATCAACGCCTTGCATCCACACTGCATTATCAGCAGTCCCATTTAATACATTTTGGAAAGAGGAGTTTCGAATCCTGCTTTTATTGGGCATACCAAATGGCATCATTTCAATGGTCAAATCATTATATACAAAAAACCCTCCATTAATATAAAGCAAACCTCCATAATTCAACGGGTTATTGTTCGGGCCTTTTGTAGATATAGCGATTTTAGCAAAACGGATAGAACCTTCATTGATATAAACTACTCCTGAGTTTGATGAAGTATTTAATGCTGGAGAATACGGATCATCAGGATCGAAATCAGGCTGTTCAATACTATTATTGCCTCGCACTCTAATGCCATTCCATTTGTCCCTGCTATGTGGACATACGGTGATTTCACCATCGTCATAAACAGCCAGTCGGGCGTTTCGATCTACAAAGATGGTGCTGCCTTCCGGCATGTACAGCTTTCCTGTTACATGCAATTGATGACCATTCTCAATATAAATATTTCCTGTGCTGTAAAATGCAGTGGAAATGACCTCATCTTCCGAGATGGTAATATCGGCCCAAGGCTGAAAACAATCTACACCAATGGCACCGGGTGGTAGTGAATCAAAAGGTATATCGTTCAACACGGTCCACATATTGTTCCCTCCATTTGGACATGGCCCCTTCGTATGCAACCCAACGACAAGATTATCTTTAAAGCCAATTACAGGTGCTCCGGACATTCCTCCTTCTGTATCCCCATAATAGGCAAGACCACAATACGTTTCAAATCCCCCAGATCCTTGGACGCAATTGTCGGCTTCAATGGATTGTAAATGCACATAACCCAATTCATTTTCAAAGGATTCTGAAATGGAAATATCTGCAGGATGATCTGAATAATAGGAAATCATCTTTCCTCTGAGGCCTGGGTATCCGGGTATATATACACGTTCGTGTAGCTTTGGGCCCCCGTCACGTACCTTTAAGTACACCAGGCTCTCCTCATCAATATTGGGCAAAATTCCTAATTTTAACAAGGTGTAATCAAAAGTTCCTACATCATAGGAGTCAAACGCTTTTTCGGTAAATCCGATGGCAAAGATTTCTCCCATACATGCGCCAGTGCAGTCTGTTTCACAGTCTGGAGATTCTACTTTTCGTTCGAAATATGTAAACAAGGGATAATCTTTAACTGAGGCATTACCGGTTCCTGTATTAAAAACATGCATCGCCGTCAATAAATGGCCATCACCGCCCCATAACCACCCAGTGCCAGCTTCAAGGCCTGATTTCCATATTCTGCAAATTGCGCCGGCGTATTGATAAGAGACAGGATCTGAATGGATAAAACAAGTAGCATGTTTTTTATTATCCTCTTCACATATACCATCGGATTCCCCCATCCGTGCAGCCATTTCCCCCGAGGTAAATCCTCTGGCTAGTCTATCTATATCATAGCCATATGCGCCCTGACTGTTCTCAGCTATTATTTCAATTATAATGGTGCTGCCCATAATGGGTGGGCTCCAAAAAGAATCAATGGCTATCATTGAATATGTAAACGTAAAGCTTATGGTTGAATCCAAATTTCGGACTAACAGCTTATCGTCGTTATCCAATTCAACATTTGTAAAATGAAGCGCGATATAAGAACATACTGAATCCGTGTAAATGACGGTGTCTCGCCAAACAACTGTCGCTGCAATGCTGCTGTTGTATGGATGAGGAGACGCCTTAGTGTATGCCACCTCATCCGCGACCTGAACGCCTCCACTCTGCGCAACTACCACATCAAAAGTTATAGGAATTATTAAGAGAGAGAGAGAGAGAGAGAGAGACGAAAATACCAAACAATTTGTTGGCTTTCAGGATGGACAATAAATGTCTTGTGGTTTTCATGATAAAAAGGTTTTTGAGATGAAATAGGATGAAAGAATGCTTAAATGTAAAACGAGTTTTTGACTTTGTCAAGAGGTAGTATAAAATTTGACATAAAAATCATCAAAAATGATGATAGACGACATTTAGTAAGTTTGAGGTGGTTTCGCCATTCCGTTAGTAAAGACATACAGAATACGGGTGCCGCCATCCGCCATCCGTCATCCGTCATCCGTCATCCGTCATCCGTCATCGGTCTACAACCCAATAACCCCCTCCTTAAAAAGGAATCTGATCATCATTATTCATCTTCGATGAACGGGTAATCATATTAAAGCCGCCCGGATTGGCCATCGGATCAGGCATCGGCATATCATCAAAGCCGCCATCTTCCCAATCCGCAAATCGTGCAAACTGTTTAATAAATCGCAGCCGTACAGTATCCACCGCACCATTACGGTGTTTGGCTACAATGACCTCCGTTAGTCCCTGCGTATCCCGCCCATCTTCATCCTGGAAGATGCCATAATATTCGGGTCGGAAAAGGAAGGTGACGATATCCGCATCCTGCTCGATCGCTCCCGATTCCCGAAGGTCCGAAAGCATGGGCCGCTTGCTGCCACCCCGTGACTCCACGCTCCGGCTGAGCTGGCTCAACGCAATGACCGGTATACCCAACTCCTTGGCCATTCCTTTTAGCGCTCTGGATATACCACTTACCTCCTGTTCTCTATTGCCTTTTCCATCGCCTGTGCCGGACATTAATTGCAGGTAATCGATGATGACCATTTCGATACCATGCTGTTTGCGCAGACGACGGCATTTGGCCCGCAATTCGAAAATGTTGATACTGGGTGTGTCATCAATAAAAATAGGCACATCATTAAATTTTTCAATGGCCCTGTGCACACGCTGCCATTCCTGATCATTTTGCAATTTCCCGTTTCGTAGGCGGGAGCCTTCAACTTCGGCTTCTGCAGAAATCAGTCGCATAGCCAGTTGCAGACTGCCCATCTCTAGGGAAAATACCGCTACCGGCTTCTTAAAATCTACGGCAGCATTTCGCGCAAGATTGAGCACAAAGGCCGTTTTACCCATTGAAGGCCGCGCAGCAATAATGATAAGATCGGAAGACTGCCATCCGCTGGTCAATTGGTCCAGATTGCGAAAACCTGTTGGCACGCCTGTCATACCATCCTCTTTCTTGGACAGTTCCTCGATTTGCTTCAAGGCCAATCCACTGAGTGCGCCAAGGGGCTCGTAACTTTTGCTGATGTTGTTTTGCGTAATCTTAAACAGACCGGATTCGGCTTCATCCAGCAGGTCAAAGACATCTGTCGAATCTTCGTAGGCATCTCGGATGGTCTGGTTGGATATGCGGATGAGTTCACGCTGGATATGCTTTTGGGCAATGATCCGTGCATGATACTCAATGTTGGCCGACGACGCTACCCGGTTGGTGAATTCCACAAGCGTGTAAGGGCCCCCAATGCCCTCCAACTTACCCATACGCTTCAACTCCTCGGACACTGTCAGCATATCAACCGGCTTGGACTGCTCAAACAGATTAAGCATCGCTTGGTAAATATGCTGGTGCGCTTCAACATAAAACGACTCGGCATTCAATACTTCCAAAACCATTGGAAGCGCATCCTTA
>JBBQMA010000298.1:0-4122 GCA_038328415.1 Chitinophagales bacterium
GTCTTTTTTATGAGGTAGGCACCCAGATTCCTGTCGGGTGCAAAAATAATGGGCTGGTCTTTGGGGATACTGTTGATAATCTGTACGGCATTGGTAGAAGTGCAGCAGATATCTGTGAGTGTTTTGATTTCTGCCGTACAATTGATGTAACTGACAACTATATGGTCTGGATATTTTTCTTTGAACTTTCGAAAGAGGTCAGGGGGACAAGAATCAGCAAGCGAACAGCCTGCTTTCAAGTCGGGCAATAGTACCTTCTTGTGAGGAGACAACACTTTGGCCGTCTCTGCCATAAAATGCACACCCGCAAATACGATAATATCCGCCTCGGTGGAGGCGGCCTGCTGGGACAAACCCAGGCTGTCGCCGACGTAGTCCGCAATATCCTGGATGTCACTTTCCTGATAATAATGGGCCAGAATTATTGCATTTTTTTCTTTTTTTAGCCGCTGAATTTCTGCAAAAAGATCAAGTGTTGGATCTGGTTCGAGATTCAAATAGCCAAATTGCTCGAGTTGCTTGGCTGCATTAGGCGGAAGCTGGGTCATATTCAATGGATTGAATTAGGCAAATTAAACGAAGCCATAACACATCGAGAAAATTAGTTTGTTTTCTTTTCTCGATGCAGGCGAGAAGAGTGTTTTTATCCTCTCCCAACCAGGTACACGGTATAAGTAACATACAGGGCAAGGAAAAAGATGCCTATATAGCGTGTAAGGATCATTTTTTTGCTCACCAACAGTGCTAAAATGATAAGGGTGCTGCAGAAGACAATCATGAGTATATCTGCATTGGAGTTTGCTGTAAAGGGCAATGGACGAATCGTAGCACTAAGACCCAGCACCCAAAGAAGGTTGAATATATTGGAACCAACAACATTACCCACTGCTATGTCTGAGTTGCCCTTGTATGAGGCGACTACCGAAGTAACCAGTTCAGGCAAACTGGTTCCAACGGCCACTATAGTAAGCCCGATGAGGGATTGACTCATGCCAAAGTCAGAAGCGATGGTCACGGCACCATCAACTACCCATTTGCCACCAAGAAATAGAGCTGCAATACCGGCTAGCATGATCAGCGTCAATTGAAATATGGGTTTTGTGTTGTTAGGAAGAAGCTCAGGAACTTCCAGATTATTTTTGTCCGATTGGGCCATGTCAATGATATAAATCAAAAACAGGAAGAAAAAAACCATAACACTGATGCCTTCCTTTCGGTCAAAGATCAAAGCTGTTTCAGTAGGATTGAATAGGTTGGTATTCGCAAAAAACCCAACGAGCAGTGCGGCTGTCAGGGAGAAAGGAATTTCCGTTAGCACCGTGGGCCGCTTTACGGTCAGGTTGGCTACCAACGAGGAGGCGCCAAGGATGAGTAGGACGTTGGCAATGTTAGAGCCTAAAACATTGCCAATTGCAATTTCTGCGTTGCCCCCAAAACTGGCCATCAGATTCACCGTAAGTTCAGGAAGAGACGTGCCAAATGAAACGATGGTCAAACCGACCACCATATCCGAAACGCCATACCGATTTGCCAGTAGACTGGCAGAATCGACGAGCCAGCCAGCACCCTTAATTAACAACACAAATCCTAAAATAAATAGCACGTAGATCATAGCCATCAGGGAGTAGAAATAGAGTTACTCGAATCACAAAGATAGCCAGACCTGTCTAAATGACGATCGAATACTGCAAGAATTGGATACGAACTTGTCTATTCAACGTTTGCTAAAACAAAAAAGCATGCATCGGATCCAGGGATTAACTGAATGATGCATGCTTTTGATATTATATTTTATTTAAAGTGAAGATGGACTAAAGTGAATCACAAGGGTGACCGTATCGACAATCCCTTTCATGTTTTCGACAACGGCTTCAATCGAAAAGTCTCCGGAAGCAAGGGCCCTGGGTGGATTGCATCCTGTTAGAAATTGTTCCAGATTTTCTTGTTGCAATCGGGACGATTTTAAACCACATAGGGTCAATCCGGAGCATTGCCGCTGATCGTCCAGTATGCCTGAGCCCAATAAACCTATTCCGCCAGGTTGGGTACAGGAAAATCCGAATCCACCCCCGAGGGAGATACATTTAACGCCACTTTCTTCATCGGTGGCGTTGGCATAAACGGTGGTTGTTACATTGTCGGCATAGTTGAGATTCACAGGTACGGATGGGTCATCAACAATACTAATCGAGCTGGCCATTGTTCCATCCGGATTGGTCACTGCCTGAGAAATCTCCCATTGCACTACAGGCGCGGAGGCATCTGCCTCGGGCACAATCACCAGCGCTGGATCATTGCAAGAGTTGCAGGGTGGAGGTGGACTACAGGAAATAAATAATGTAACAACAAACAAAGCTGAGAACGAGGATAATGTTAGCGTTCGCATAAGGGGTAACTGGTTAGAAGGTTAGTAAATGAAAAAGGTAAAAAGAAATGAGTATGCTGAAGATATTGGCGTTTAAGATACACTGTTTATGTAATGTAAACTGTAAATGTGACCATGAAATCAATGGCACAATCCTAATCGATGAATAATGTAGAAGTCATGAGACGGGCAAGCAGGGCAGAGTCATTAGGGACTTAATTGCGAAAGGTAAACGCCACACCAAAACGCAACCAGTTTGCCGGCATAGGATATCCTTCGACTGCAGAAAAAACGCGGGGAATGGACTCGCCATTGATAGCGGGTTGCTTCCAACCGAATAGCATCTGGCCCGTGTTTTCCAGTTCGATAAAAAATCGAAAACCCAGCCGCTCCATAGACACATAAAAATCCAATTGTGGGTACCACATTTCTTCCTGATTATCCTGGATAAAAAACACCCCATGCAAAGGCATATATCCATAAGGTTTCCAGGGGCTAATGAGCCGCAGTTCGGAGCCGATTCGCGTCTGAAGGCTCCGGCGAAACCAAAGTCCTTCATAGTATAAATCGTGTCTCGAAATCCAAGTTGGAAATGGCACCCGCTCATCGCCGCTTTGTTGCCAACTTACACGCTGTTTGAGGTGGAACGTTCCTACATCTAATTGGTGGGAAACCCATAGTTGTGATTGGCCAAATGTGCCATCAATCTGCGAAGGAATACCGGGTGCCTGGAAATAGATGGCATTGGTCATTAAGGCAAAATGAATGCCTGCACTAAGGTTTAATTTTGGAATAACTAATTGCCCAAAAAGGCTTTGTTGCTGGATAGCATTCCATTGAAAAGAATAGGTTTGCCGCTGCGAAACGACGAGTTGCTCTTCAAAAAGATCTGGCTTCCGATTTGCTAAAACAAAACCTGCTTTTAATTGTGCCCATTGCCCCAGATGAAGCCCTGCTATCGATTCAGCTCTGAAAGACCCTGCCTGATCGCCCAGGTCGGCCTGCAATGAACCCTCAATTTCGACTATATCCCGCCATTGCAATTTTGTTCGGGCCACGGCAAGGAGGTTATGTAATACACCTTCGTTGAGTTCATTTGACCAGCTTTGGTATCGGTGATCCAGGCCTGCCTGCAGACTAATGCCTACACCTTGTATGCTTTTCCAGGAAAACAAAACCTCTGCAACATTAGACAGGGTAGTAAATGTGGTGTACTGGCGAATGCCCCGATCATCCGTTTGGAATGCACCATAAAATGAACCACTGCCAGGCGGAGCGGTGTCGCTGTATTTAAAGCGGCGGTCCTGCCACCGAAATCGGTGCATTACTAAAAATCTACCCAAACTATCACGGTCCACCTTACCGCGTAAGGCAAAGGCCTGCGCCAATTGATAATCCGTTTCCCTGTATCTGAATTTGGCTGCATTCAACCAAACAGGCACGTTTGCGCGTTCCTGATAATTTGCATCGCCAAGGAGGGTATCCGTTATAATACCGCCACTTTCCTGCTGGTCCAGGATATGATTGCCATGGAGGAAAGTGACAGCATACCTCCCGTTGGGTATCTGATAACGCAAACCGGTACGCAGGGAGCTGTGATGGTTGGCCAATCGACTAAATTCGCCTAAATTGTAGATCCGCAACGCTTCGATATAAAAATCGGTGCCCTTGCCAAAGCGTCGAGCAAATTTGCCTTTAAAAAAGCCGTCCTCGGAAGTGGGTCCCTGTGAATAATTGGCGGGTCACGCCGGAGTTGT
>JBBQMA010000299.1:0-4092 GCA_038328415.1 Chitinophagales bacterium
TATCGATGACCTGCTCCGGACCGAGGTAGGTTTCGGCAAGCATCCGTGCCTCTTGGGTAGCCTTGGGATCATTATATAAAGGCGGATAACCTTTGCGTATCTCCAGAGAGCACCGCCCTCCCAGGGCATCTACCAGTCCGAGTGTAATCCGCTCGATCAATTGGTGCGCTTCATTCCGCCAGGGCTCATCCAGTGTTCGCAACGTACCATAGATATGCACCCGATCCGGTATAATGTTGGTAGCCCCGCCATCAGACCATATCTTCCCAAAGGTAAGCACGGTTGGCAGCAATGGATTGGCATTTCTGCTTACAATTTGTTGGAGTGTAGTGATCAGCGACGAGGCAATAACGATGGGGTCAACGGTTAAATGCGGCTGAGCACCGTGACCTCCACGGCCTTCAACAGTGAAATACAATTCATCAGCGGATGCCATGAACATCCCCTCTTTGAAGCCAACTTTACCCGCCGCCAATTGAGGCTGCACGTGCTGACCATAAATGACTTCAGGCTTAGGATTTTCCAATGCTCCTTCACCTATAATTAAGGATGCCCCGCCAGGCAACTTTTCTTCGCCTGGTTGGAAAATAAATTTGATTTGCCCAGACCAGTATGCCTTAAGTTCGTCTAGGATTTTGGCGGCACCCAACAAAGAGGCTGTATGGGCATCATGCCCGCAAGCATGCATGACGCCGGATGTTTGAGACTTATAAGGCTTGTCGGAAACTTCCTGAATAGGCAAGGCATCAATATCAGCACGAAGAGCTATCACCGGTCCGGGTCTCCCGCTATCGATGATGCCGATAACACCAGTGCCACCCCACCCTGTCGTATGGGGGATATGCCAGGCTGCCAATTGGTTGGCGACATACTGCCCGGTTTTTATTTCTTCAAAGGACAATTCGGGATGCGCATGCAAATGCCGGCGAAAGCCAAGTACTTCCGGATAAATGCCGGTTGCCAGGCTCCTTACCGTATTCAATAGGACGACTTGCTGCATAGATTTGGATTAGGGCCGGTCAAGGCGACGTAGATTTTGGATGAATATACGGACATCTCGTTCCAACTGGTAATCCCTTGCGTACAGGAAATGCAAATGGGACAGGGTGCGTTGGTCAAGGAGAATAGACGGATGGCTATCTTCCGGTTGCAGGAGACCTGGTCTCAAACGCGGCAGATCCGTCCGGTCAGATCTATAGGATACCATAGTGCGTGTACCAATGAGCAGCCTGAAGCAATTTTTTAAAAATGTAACCTTTCGATTTTGGAACCAGATCAGCATAGGACAGCCCAAAAATAAGACGAACGCCAAAACCACATCCAATAAGCGCTTGTGCCTGCGTTTAACGGGATCGGCCAGTTTGAAGCGGACATCAAGGGTATATAGCTCGCCACTGCCTGTTGATGTGGCACTACCAATGATGCTGATTCCCCCCTCTGGCAATATTTTATATTTTACCCCATCCCCTATAAGATTCATCCATTGCATCATATGGTCGGATCGCACATCCCTTGCACAAAAGATGACTTCATCAATGTGAAAGACCTTTACGACTTCATCTAGGCGGCGCAGATGATTGAGAAAATAATGTTTGTCAAAGGGTTCCTCAACGGCCAGCCAGCCAATCAGGTTTTTCCGGCGATCCATGCGTTGTAGTAGTTCCATTGCTCGCCGACATTCCTCCACAGAACCTATCACAACCAGATTTGCAGCGCTATTAGCCGATGCCAAAAACCGGCCGAATCGCAAATAATGATGGAGGATCCGCACAAGGATTGTACCGACGACAGCCCAAACCGTTCCAATCAGAATGATGGCTCGGGATGTCCGGTATGGTTCTTCCAGGAATCCGTAAACAACGGCTATGCAAAAACTGCCAAGTATAATGCCTCTGGCAGCAGTCCATAAATCAAACCGCCGGTCATATGCCCCACTCAGATAAAGGGCTACCAGCCAGAGGCCAGTGTACATGGGGGCATTAAGATAATTGAAACTGTCGGGATAGTAAAGCGGATCATTAAAATAATAACTGGCCCAAAAATCTTTAACCACAATAATACCCAGGTACAAGATCAAGGAATCGGCAAGCCACAGCCACATGCGTCGAAAACTGTTCAATATCAGGGTCAGGGCTGCCCTCAGATATACGGCGAAGCGAATGAACAGGATGTAAGCAGAACGGCTTGAGCCATGAAAATGCTTTTCCGCAAAAAGGATCATCGCCTGGTAAAAAATACGGATATAATTGAGACTTCCTTTACGCGTACTTTCCCCTTTGTAGTGGATGATAGTTACTTCAGGAAAATAATAGTTTTCATATCCGGCTGCCTTAATGCGGTAAGACAAATCGATGTCTTCCCCATACATAAAAAACCGCTCGTCCAGCAGTCCCGCCTTGTCCAATGCCGCCTTTCGCAACCACATAAAAGCACCTGCCAGGACATCGACTTTTGCGATCTCAAACTCCGGCAAATGCCCCATATGATAACGATTGAGCAGGGCTGATCGGGGAAAAAGTCTGGATAAACCGAAAGCTTTACAAAAGGCTACCCACGGCGATGGGAATCCCCGTTTGGATTCGGGCAGGTATTTACCGCCTCCATCTATCATGCGCACGCCCAATGCCCCTGCCTCCGGGTGTTCATCCATAAAACGCAGACATTTTTGGAAGGTATCCTCCTCCACGACGGTATCAGGATTGAGGAGCAGGATGTGTCGCCCTTTTGCGAGTAAGAGTGCCTGATTGTTTGCTTTCGAAAATCCGGTATTTTCTTTATTCAAAATAAGCCGGACCTCTGGAAATTTCTCTTGGACCATAGCCACGGAGTCATCGACCGAATCGTTATCCACGACATAGATCTCAACTTCCAGGTCGGTAACGGCTTTTTTGACAGCTAGTAATGCATGCTCCAGGAAATGGCGGACATTATAACTGACGAAGATTATAGTGAGATCCATCAGGATTGCTCGTTGTAGGCATAAGGAATCCGGCTCATGATCGAACGACCCAGGGTAATTTCATCCGCATATTCCAATTCCCCTCCAAAGGCTACACCCCTAGAGATAGTAGATATGCGAACAGGCAAATCACGCACTAATCGGCTGAGGTAATAGATGGTTGTCTCGCCCTCAATGGTCGGCGAAATGGCCATAATTAATTCATCGGCATCTCCGCTACGCAGTCGGATTAGCAGGGATTCTATATTCAACTGTTCAGGACCGATGCCTTCAAGGGGGTTGATAACACCACCCAGAACATGATACAGACCCCTGTATTGATGAGTCTCTTCAATAGCCATGACATCGCGGACGGATTCGACGACACAGATGGTGCGTCGATTCCGGCTATGATCGGTACAGATCGGACAGGTTGGTTCATCCGAAAGGTTTTGGCAGACGTCACAATTGCGAATGCCTTCCCGGAAGCGCTTGAGGGCATCGGATAATCTGGACACCTGATCGCTATCCTGTTTAAGTAAGTGAAGGGCAAGGCGCAGGGCCGTTTTTCGACCTATGCCGGGAAGGCTGGCAAAAGCATCCACGGCATCCTGCAATAGGCGCGGCAAATAATTCATTGCGTAAAAATAACGGCAATTGTGTGATCTGGCCCGCTTTTCCTGTCAAGAAGAGAATGAATCGTCGAGGATCTGCCAATTTGACCAAAATGTTGCATTTTTGCACAAATGAAAATTGACCCTAATGGCTGAAATAATCCGTATGCCCCGCATGAGTGACACGATGGAAGAAGGCAACATCGTAGCATGGTTAAAAAAAGTTGGCGATACTGTAGAGCCTGGAGATATCCTGGCGGAAGTAGAAACCGATAAAGCAACTATGGAACTGGAAAGTTACTACGACGGTACCTTGCTATATATTGGTGTCCCACAAGGGCCGGTACCGGTCAATGGATTGCTGGCGATCATAGGTGAAAAGGGGGAAGATTTTAAAAGCCTTCTTGAAGGCGGTGATACAGACAATAATTCCACAAATGGCGATTCATCAGCTGCTCCTGCTGCTACTGCTACTGCGCCGGCAGCTGAAGTGGAAACCGCGTCATCTCCTACTCCCGTCGTTTCAATACCCACAGCGAC
>JBBQMA010000300.1:0-4088 GCA_038328415.1 Chitinophagales bacterium
GTGTCCGGGTATATATTCCCAACAGTTTTTCTCCCAATAATGACGGGATCAATGATGTCTTCTCCATTTATGGTAATGATCAAGTTGTCAGTGTACGAAATCTGTCGGTGTACGACAGGTGGGGCAATTTCCTATATACCCGGAGTGACCTTCGGATTAATGACCCTTCAGAGGGGTGGAATGGCACGTTCCGGAAGGAGTTGATGGATCCGGGGGTGTATGTGTATGTTGTGGAGGTGGAGTTGAAGAACGGAGATATCCGGTTGTACAAGGGGGATGTGACGCTGGTGAAGTAGGGGGGTGGGATATTTAATTATGAGAGCAATTTATGAGGCCATTTACCTGATTATTCAAATTTCTATTAGTCTACATTTAGTCCACGTTTAGTCCACGTTTGGCCCACATATAATTCACATTAGTTTACGGTTACAAATAAAGCAAAAGTTGTAATGAGAATGTAAGTTATATAGGACGTTTTAGAGGATCAAGAATAGTTCATTTAAGGGTGTCAAATCAGATTGAAATAATGGTTCTGCCGCAAAAGTATCTGTAAAAGCCAGACCAAATACAGTGGCATTAGCTTCAAAGCCTATTGTCAGGGCATAGCTGAGTATGCCCCTCGGGGAATTAAAAAGCAGGTGTCCGACACGTTTAACGGAAATACATATATCCAAGTGTTGGACACCTTGAAGACACCATATTGATCCAAAACGGTACGAATGGTTCGCATTACAATCTGCTCAAAATTGTCTGAATCACGGTTTGCAAGGATTATGGGCTTATAAAGATTATTTACAGCAGAATAAATGTTTATTGCCTTGCCATCTTCACAATGATCAACAATCAGCCTTGAGCGTCATACCTTTGCCCCGAAACTGAAAATGCAATGGCAAAAATGTTTAAGTTCGGAGGTTCCAGTCTGAAGGATGCTGCCGCTATTCGCAATGTGGGTGGCATATTACAGCGATTTAAGGATGAAAATCTGGTGATTGTCGTGTCGGCGTTAGGCAAGACCACCAATGCACTGGAGGAAGTGATCAATGCACATGCCCGCCAGGATGGCCATGCCGGTAAGCTGCTCGCTGATTTGAAAACGGTGCATTTTGAACTTGCAAATGAACTTTTGCCGGACAATCAGGAGATACAAGTAATCCTGAACGATACGTTTGTTGAAGCGGATTGGGTACTTGAAGAGCCACCTCATCCCAATTTTGACTACATGTATGATCAAATTATTTGCGTTGGCGAACTGGCCTCTTCACGGATTGTACATACTTATCTCAATTCAATCGGTCTCCATACTGAATGGCTTGATGCTCGAGAAATCATCATCACGGATGATATCCATAGAGAGGGCTGGGTAAATTGGGAGGAGACGGGTCGCCGGATGGAAGAAAAAGTAAAGCCATTGGTCAATCAATCAGGATTCCTGCTTACCCAAGGATTTATCGCAAGTACCTTGGATAATGCCACAACCACCCTTGGACGGGAAGGCTCGGATTATACCACAGCCATATTTTCGTATTGCCTCAACGGAGAATCGATGACCATATGGAAGGATGTGCCAGGAGTATTGACAGGCGACCCACGGTTGTTTGATAATGTCATCAAACTGGACAGACTTTCCTACAAGGAAGCAATCGAAATGACGTACTACGGTGCCAAAGTCATCCACCCTAAAACCATTAAACCCCTGCAGAATAAATCCATTCCACTTTATGTGAAATCCTTTATTGATCCGGATGGAGACGGGACGCTTATCTCTGCTGATGTGGAAGACCATTATCCACCGATTATAACCATCGAGCAAAATCAAACCCTTCTCAGTATCGCCACAAAGGATTTTTCGTTTGTGGCGGAACATCATTTGAGTTTGCTTTTCCAGAAAATAGCTGATCAGCGTTTACAGGTCAATATGATGCAAAACTCAGCTATTAGTTTTTCCATTTGTGTCAATCAGGCCCCGGATAAGGTAAATGCCTTCATACTTGGCATTGAACATGAATTTAAAGTGACTCGTGAAGATGGACTGGAACTAATAACCATTCGACATCCACAGGAGGGTGTGCTGGAAAATATGCGACGCGGTAAGATCGTCCTCTTTGAAGAACGGATCCGAAATACAGTCCAGTTCGTGGCGAAGGAAATACCTATGATGACAAGAAAGGGATAAATAACCTATCAAGCAAAATACATTTAGCCTTCTTTCAGAACACCTAACTCTTTACCTACTTTGGTAAAAGCAGTAATGGCTGTATCGAGGTGATGCCGATCGTGACCTGCAGAAATCTGTACACGAATCCTAGCTTTTCCTTTGGGGACAACTGGGAAATAAAAGCCGATCACATATATGCCTTCCTGTAATAATCGATCGGCAAACTTCTGAGAGAGGACCGCATCATAGAGCATAATAGGCACTATGGGGTGTTCACCGGGAAGGATATCAAATCCTGCTTCTGTCATTGCCTGGCGGAAGTAGACGGTATTCGACTCCAGTTTGTCGCGCAAAGCGGTACTTGAATTCTGGAGTTCCAATCCTTTGAGGGAAGCGCCGGCAATGGCAGGTGCCAACGTATTTGAAAAAAGATATGGTCTGCTCCTCTGACGAAGAAGATCTACAATTTCCTTTCGAGCGGCCGTGAATCCACCTGATGCACCTCCTAATGCTTTGCCAAACGTGCCAGTCACGATATCAATCCGATCCATCACCCCACGGAATTCATGCGTGCCTCTTCCGGTTTTTCCCATAAAGCCGCTGGCATGGCATTCGTCGATCATAACCATGGCGTCATATTTATCGGCAAGATCACAGATGGTGTCCAATAGCGCAATGGAACCATCCATCGAGAAAACGCCATCGGTTGCAATAAGCCGACGCCGGCATTGGGAGGCAGCCTGCAATTGAGCCTCCAAATCGGCCATATCGTTGTTTTTATAACGGAATCGCTGTGCCTTGCACAAGCGGATGCCGTCAATGATGGAAGCATGGTTGAGTTCGTCCGATATAATGGCATCCTGTTCCTGGAGCAAGGGCTCAAATAATCCACCATTGGCATCAAATGCGGCCGCATATAGAATGGCATCTTCCATCCCAGTGAAATCGGCGATCGCACGCTCCAATTGTTTGTGTAAATCCTGAGTACCACATATGAATCGCACAGAGGATAAACCGAATCCATGGGAGTCGATGGCTTCCTTGGCAGCTTTGATTACAGCAGGATGGGAGGAGAGTCCCAGATAGTTGTTCGCACAGAAATTGAGAACATCCAATCCCTGGTCGGTACGAATTTCAGCACCTTGCGGGGTTATGATGATTCGTTCTCTTTTGTATAAGCCGGCATCCCGGATATCCTGAATTTCTTGGGCAAGGTGACCGCGTACTTTGGTGTACATAGCTATTATTTTTTCGCTTTGAGTTTAACCGTTTTTCAGTCGAGTGGAGAGCTGGTGAAGCATGTCGATGGTCATGCTTTGAAGGTCATATTTTGGAAACCATCCCCAGTCGGATCTTGCCTCTTCATCATTTACCCGTTGAGGCCAGCTAGCGGCGATCGCCTGCCTATGATCAGGAGCATAAGTTATTTGAAAATCAGGCACTTGTCGTTGAATGGCTTCAGCAATTTCCTCAGGGCTAAAATCCATCCCTGTAAGGTTATAGCTCGTCCGGATTTTTATTTTTTCAGCAGGAGCTTCCATGATTTCGAGGGTGGCGCGTATCGCATCATCCATATAGATCATTGGCAGTCGGGTATTAGGTGCCAGGAAGCAGGAGAAGGGTTTGTTTAACACCGCCGCATGGTATATATCGACTGCATAGTCTGTAGTTCCACCCCCCGGATCGGATTGATGACCGATGATGCCAGGATAGCGCAGTGACCTGATGTCCAGGCCATACCGCTTGAAATAATAATTGGCCCAGTTCTCACCAACAGCTTTGGAGATACCATACACCGTGGCAGGAATCAAAGGAACATGTTGCGAAGCCTCATTCAAATCAATGTGTTCGCCAAATACAGCGATTGAACTGGGATAGAAGACTTTCTTAATATTGTTGGTTCGGGCAGTTTCAAATACATTGAGCAACCCGT
>JBBQMA010000301.1:0-4081 GCA_038328415.1 Chitinophagales bacterium
TACCAGGTCACTGTGTTGGCTCCAATGGATGCCTTTGCATACCTGCTGTTAAGGGAAGGCGTCCATTTGTTGCCCCTTCCCTTCTCGACATACAGTGTCAATCCGCTGAAAGATCTGAGCGCACTCTGGCGGCTTTGGCGGATGTATCGAAAGCTTAGATTTGATTTTATATTCCACTACACGATTAAGCCCAACACCTATGGAACCATAGCGGCCTGGCTATCGAATATTCCTTCCATTGCTATTGTAACAGGTACAGGTACATTGTTTTCTAAAGAGAAATCACTGACCAGACACCTGATGCAATCACTTTACCGGCATACTACTTCGCTCACGAAGGAGGTCTGGTTCCTTAATACCCATGATAGTCATTCCTTTCTTCAAAACAATATGATCACCCGGGATAAAATTCGGCTAATACCCGGTGAAGGCATCGATGCCTCATTTTATTCCCCACGGCCTAAGACTGAAGTCACACCTGGGATCACTTTCCTTTTCATAGGACGACTTATTGCCGAGAAAGGCATTCGGATTTATGTTGAAGCAGCCCGTCGGATTAAGCAGAAACAACCGGATGCTCAATTCCGCATCATCGGATATCCGGAGCGGCATCACCCCTCAGCGATTCATATGGATGAAATCGAATCCTGGGTCAAGGAAGGCATTGTTCAGTATCTCGGTGGCACCACAGATACTCGCCCTCATCTGGCCAACTGTGACGTATTTGTCCTGCCCTCTTATTTTGGCGAAGGGCTGAACCGATCCTTGCTGGAAGCGGCAGCCATGGCCAAACCTGTGGTCACCACCGACCGTCCGGGGTGCAGAGAAACGGTAAAACCCGGGCGTACAGGATTGGTCGTGCCCGAACAAGACACCAACGCCTTGGCTGAGGCAATGATGGCATTGCTGAAACTATCGTCCGTGGATCGGGTCATTATGGGCGAACTGGGGCGGGAACACGTGCAGAGGCAGTACCAGGTCGAAATGATCCATAGTGTGTATTTGGAAACATTGGAGCACCACTTTTCTATGGTTCCACAGAATGCAACAGTTCTCAAGGAACGGGACTATATGTCCAAGCGACGAAATTGAAACGCTATATTCATTCCGTTCTTTCTTTTGCCGATATCCTTTTCAATTCCTGAAGGATGATTTCCGCGGCTTTCCCATTTCCAAAAACTAGGGGATCAATCGATCGTGTCTCCGGCGAGCTCAGAACGCCATGGATAGCCTCCAGGACGATCTCCGGATCGGTACTCATACATAGGACAGCCCCATGCGCCATCGCCGTGGGACGCTCTGTAAATTCCCGAAGTAATATCATGGGCCTTTTAAGATAACCCGCTTCCTCCTGAATGCCACCACTGTCGGATAGAATCAAACGGCAATGCATTACCAACCGTATGAAATCGGGATAATCCTGCGCAGCGAGCAAACACAAACCGGGAACACGGGATTTTAACGTATGCGCCCATGCCTGCACTTCAGGATTTTCATGTACCGGAAACAGGATGGGCAAATCCGTTATTTCGGAGATCCTTTCGATTAAGCGGGTGATCTCAGTTTTGCGTCTTTCCAGATTCTCCCTGCGGTGCATCGTCAACAAGATGAATGGTTCCGCAAGCGCTATTTCCCCAGGTTCATTTTTCAATCGATCGAGGGTTAATTGCAGCGCATCGATCACGGTATTGCCCGTCACAAAGATGGATTCCTGAGAAACACCCTCTGTAAGCAAATTGTCCCGATCGATGCCGGTCGGTGCAAAATGCAGATCTGCAATCTTGCTGATTCGGGTCCGGAAATATTCTTCGGGCCAGGGCTCTTTCATGTTGCCGGAACGGAGCCCGGCTTCGACATGGACCACCGGAATGTCCTGATCGGCACCGGCAAGGGCAGCAGCATAAGCCGTTGTTGTATCGCCCTGAACAATAACATAATGAGGTAAGCGCTTTTTGATGATTTCGCGCAAGAATGGAAAAAGTGCTGCCGCTGCCGTCAATGGATGATGCTGCTGCCAGGGTGCTGTCACCACATCGTCAGCCACCAGACCAAACCATTGCATTGCCGAAAACTTTAGGTCCTGGTGCTGAAACGTATCTACTACAAGCACCTCAAAGTGGGAGCTGTCCTGCTGAAGTTGAAGAATGAGCGGTGCCAGTTTGATGACTTCGGGTCGAGTACCCAATACAATTAAGACGCGTACCTTCGAAAAAGAAGTCCTCATGTGGTAAATGTACAACAGCACCCCTTAAATGATTTCCAGCAGCCCTCGCCGCTGGACCGCTGGCTGGTGATCAGTCTGGCGCGCACGGGCACCCGTGAGTTTGTACGTGATTTGTTGGGTGCCTGGCCGGGCCAAATACCCGTGGCCTGGTTGTCTGACGAAGGGCCGGAATGGAAGGATCAGGATGTCAAACGTATCCCCACCTGGCGATCCGCATGCATGGCGCCTGTAAATACAATATTCTTGCTGCCGTCCTTCCTTCTGCACTTGCGAAAATACATACAGCATAATCCGGGCATCACGATCCTGTTCCCTTCCTTCCATCTATGGCATGGACCCGCAGCATGGCTGGCCCGAAGATACGGTGCAAGGACATGGATGATCGTCCATGATGGCGTGCCTCACCCGGGCGAAAACAGGATAGGATTGGTGTGGATGGAAAATCAGGTTTATCGGCAAGCGGACGGATTAATCTTTCTGTCAAGATACGCCCATGACCAATTCTGTAAGCAGCGATTCCAACCAGCACATACCCGCGTACTTTATCATGGTCCCCTGACGATGAGCCTGGAAAATCCAATGGCTCATAAAGAACAAATGAATGCACCCTTCCGCATATTATTTTTTGGCAGACTCGCCTATTACAAGGGCATTGATTTACTGATCGATGCCTTGCGATTGCTCCCTGTAGATTCGTCCTGGACCTGTACGATTGCCGGAAAACGAAAAGGCCGATTTAAGATGCCCGCTTGTTATGAATTACCAGTAACATTTTTGGACGGGCGCATGGAAGAAAAAAATATGCGCTTGTTATTCCAGCAACACGATTTATTGGTGTTGCCCTATCGGGAGGCGAGCCAGTCGGGTGTGTTGATGCTGGCAGCGGCGGCGGGGCTATCGGTAGTCTGTACACGCGTAGGAGGTCTACAGGAGCAATTAGGAGAAGATGCGGTTTATTGGGTAGATCCGGATGCTCGTTCGATAGGTAAAGGCATTTTTGAAATGATGACCAACGCAACACTGCGTGAACAGAAAAGAGCGGCAATACGCCAAGCTGGCAAGGCGATGAATTGGGGTATATTTTTTAAAGAATTGGAGGCGTTAAAAACCACGAATTGACACGAATTATTGACACGAATTGACACGAATTTTGGAAGCGAATTTTGGAACATAAATTGGCACGAATTATTGACGCGAATTTTGGAACATAAATTGGTACGAATTTTAAACACAAATTTACATAAATTGGGAACGCGAATGAACATGAATAATTGATGGCATTCAGGAGGTTTTCAATTGGGTAGATTTGCAATGTTCAGGTAGGCATTAGCCACATTTTCAAGGGTACACGGAGCGAGGAGTGCGTCTAGAAATTGGGGATCCACGCGTTTGCCCTTGTTTTCATTTATAAATTGAATAAATACATTTATATCCTCCGGCGTAGGGCCCTCCGGTCTAAGGGTGATATTTAAAAGCAACGGATAATTTTGTGCAAACGCTTTGAAACTATCCTCCTCGTGATGAATAAAATTAATAATGGGCAATCCTGTAGCTAAATAATCCGGTGTTTTACTGGGCAGATGGTAGGCGGTGGTATTGCCCAGATGGATGAGGAAATCCAGTTGATCCATGGCGCTGGCGACAGCGGTTGGGGCCAAGAGACCTAAATATTTAAACGTATGAAATGTACGGAATAGATTGTTCATTTTCAATGCGAGATCAACAGGCATTTCCCCGCCGAATGTGAATGAAATATGCTGATGAAAATCCGTCGTATGGTGATGCATTTTTCTAAAGAAATGCGTTATCGGATCAGGCTCTCGAACTGTATGATAAAACGATCCGAAATAACCCAAA
>JBBQMA010000302.1:0-4070 GCA_038328415.1 Chitinophagales bacterium
AAATCGACACGCAATGACGTAATATTCCAACCTTTGTGTTTAGCATACATTTTGCCTGTAATGGTCATACAAGCTCCAAGCCCCCCCAATACGGTTTCCGTCGGAGTAGGGCCTGTATCACCGCCTCCTTTCTCCAGTGGCTCATCCATGATCCATGTTGAGTGTCCGTTGCCAGCCTTCGTCTGGAATTCAATTTCATTTGTAATTACTTGTACTTCGCGTGCCATGACTGATTATTTCCGGCAAAGTACCATTTTTGTTCAGAATCAATATGCGTATGCTTGATATCTTATCAGTTTGGGTAGAAAGAGGTCTTTTCCTCCTTGCTGCTGCAGTGATCCTTTACGGCCTGTTGACAGCCACTGCATTGATTTATCTTTCGGGTCGTGGCCATTTGGCGCTGCGCTTATTAGCCATTTGTATTTTGCTTTTGTGCATGACCATTGGCCATGAAGCACTTTTGCTTGCAGGCTGGTATGATAGCCATCAGCGTTATCGGTTTTTACCCGTTTCGATATCATTGGCTATAGGTCCGGTATTTTTCCTTTATGTCAAGGCGCGCCTCTATCCAAAATACCGCCTAAGTTGGTCTGATTCAAAACATTTTCTTGGTGTCATTGCCCAATGTTCGGCTTATTTGGCATTGTTAGCACAACCTCTGTATAGAAAGGAAGAACTCTGGCAGGGCTTATATCGGTATTATTTACATCCATTGGAAAACCTGCTTTTTGTACTGACAGGATGGATATACCTTTATTTCGCTTACCGATTTGTAAAATATGAACTCTCGGTCCGCCAGAACCCTACTTCCCGATTGGAGGCCCTACGACTAAAACGTACGGCTAAAGTGCAGTTCCTATTTCTGACATTTTATGCGGCCTACCTCATTGATGATACTATCAGGCGGCTTTTATTACTTAAGGCGCAGACAGATCTCACTTGGGTTTCATGGTTTAGCTTCTCGGCACTACTTGGCATGCTCGTCTGGTTATCCCTTTTCGCATGGCTTAGTGAGTTTTGGTGGCCCCGACGTCACAAACTCAACCTGACACGCATTGTACAAAAAGTACTGGCAGGACAGCGGGAAGGGTAGAAGGGTCTCTCTGGTCGCAGCCGAAGTGTTTAAGCGTTGTTTCGTTAAGGCGCTATTTCGAAAAACCCTGCACGCAAACCTGTGGGCTCGGGCACGGTAGGCAAGCATCACACATTCCAACAACTTTAGATAATTTCACGAGTATTATTAGAAGTTGTTTGATGTTTTGGGTTTGACAGATCGGTCCTCCGTCATGACGCTGCGGTCATGATTTTCAATCCGCCGTCAGCTTGGTTGTCAAGTGATTTCAGGCATCTTCAACCATCAATACAATAACCGACAACAGTAAAAAATTGTGAAAGCAGGTGGGATAACTGCACGATACTTCAGTTCGCGTGAGACACGCGTACCAACATTTGTGGGGGGTAGGTTTTAAGCAAGAATTCCCTTCAATCTAAGAACCTAACCTTGCAGATTCCAGATTCCGCATAGACCTACCTTCGTAATGTTACCACCAACATTTGGGCAAGAAGAAGGAGCATACCTGCTAAAGCCGCTATGGACACCAAAGTCCAGGATGGTACGTCCTGATTAAATTGTTTGATAAATATGCCCAGACAAGCCCAAATTATAACCAGGGCATAACCATAATCTCCACGCATTTTAAGCATAAACGAACCAAGGCCAACCGCAACTAAAATCATGATGGAAGCCCATAATGGTTCGCCCAACGGACCACCGGACCAACCCTGATGAACAAAAAGCGCTGTTACATTTGCGACAGTTGCCACACTAATCCATCCCAGGTATATACTAAAAGGCAAATGGACAAAAAACTTCTCTGCAGGTCGCACGATGCGACCAATCTTTAATCGTTGATAGATAGCAACCAAACTGACTAACAAGACTATCATCAAAGCCAATGCCATTCCGACATGACGGTAATGCCATGCGATGAGCCAGGTCATATTTGCAAGGCAACTGATCAAAAACCAGGGGCCTATATCACGCACAAATCCTGATCGTCCATGCTGCGTCGATGAACCACGAAACACCATCGCCATGGCATAGATAGAAAAACCCAGCAATTGCAAATAGATGATCCCCCAAATAGCAAATGTCAGTCCAGCCGGTACAAACAAATTAGGATACTCATCCGATAATGCTCCTGTGGTCACGCCATTTATAGGCAATGCATTGGCCATAGAATTGACAAATAATGTACCTGCTAGAGCAACTGCATTGATAAGTACAAGCAAACGGGGATAAGTCGTAGTATGACTGGTCAGAGACATGATTTTTGGTTTAAGGTGGTAATATCCACATTATTTCCAATACATCTATGTAATCTGAAATTTATGAGCTAACGCTACAAATTCCTTTCTTTGTAGCTTCAAATGCATACATATGCTTTTACGAAATGTCTTTCTTGTCGGTTTTCTTTTTATTATCACATCTGAGCTTTTCAGTCAGGGCCCCCTTCAGCGACCTCGAAATCCGGATTATCCCGGCTCCTATTCGAGCAACAAACTGGTCCGGAGATCATCGCTGGTTGTTAGTGTCGGTACGGGCTACTTCAATAACAATGCAGACCGAATCAGCGATATTGGACTAGGAGAAATCAGCTATTCCTATGCTCTTTCGCGCAAATTAGCCATCGGCATCGGACTGCTGGGTTCGCTACTATGTAATGAAGCCTACTTAGACGCACAAGGACAAATTGTTTCTGGCATCGATGACCCATTCGGCGAAAAGTGCAATCGGGCCTGGGCGCTTGATGCCACAGTAATGGCGTTGGGCCGGTACTTCCCTTTCGAAGCGATTGGGGCCTTTGGGCAGGTAGGTCTGGGATATTCGATCGACGGCAAGGCGCCGGCATATTCAGCCGGTGCCGGGTACTTTCAGCCTGTCTATAGCCAATTGGGATTATACGGAGTGCTGCGATATGCTAATCTTGTACCCCTAGGAAATACACTTGATTTTGTGCAGTCCCCGGGGGGATTACGACTGGAAGTTGGACTGGGTTGGAATCTCTAAAGTAAATTTTTAATAATCCAAGCCCAGCATACTCATGCATTCAACCAAACCAATATGACCAACTTTGGATTAATAAGACGCGTACTTGATTTCATCAATCTGGAATCTGAATTGGACGATGTGGACAAAATCCATGAATCGATTATAAAAGACATTGTATTTAAAGGAACAAATCTTTGGATATTAGTATTTGCAATTATTGTGGCTTCTGTTGGATTAAATATAAATTCAACAGCAGTGATTATTGGCGCCATGTTGATTTCGCCGCTTATGGGCCCGATCAATGGGATAGGGTACAGCATTGCAACATACAATTTTGAATTATTCCGCCAATCGTTAAAGAATTTGATTTTTGCAGTTTTAGTTAGTTTGCTGGCATCAACAGCTTATTTTACTTTAAGTCCCATTTCCACTGCCCATTCCGAATTACTTGCAAGGACAAGCCCGACTATTTATGATGTACTGATTGCCTTATTTGGCGGTTTGGCCGGTATAGTGGCTACAAGTAGCAAACTGAAAGGAAATGTACTGCCGGGTGCCGCTATTGCTACGGCACTTATGCCCCCGTTGTGCACGGCAGGTTATGGCCTTGCGACTGCACAATTTGAATACTTTCTTGGTGCGTTTTACTTATTCACAATCAACGCCGTCTTTATCGCACTGGCCTCTGTAGCTATTTCACAACTGTTAAAATTCCCTATCCGAACACTGGTGGATTCAGCGCAAAAGAAACGTGTCAACCAGCTAATCACCGTTGTCATTTTGATCGTACTCCTGCCGAGTATTTATTTCGGTTATGGCTTAGTTCAAAAAGAGCGTTTTAATGAAAATGCAATTAAGTATGTATCAAATATCAGTTCCTTTCAGGGGAATTATTTATTAAAACATGAAATAAATACGACAAAAAGAGAAATAAAACTGGTGTACGGAGGGATGGAAATGACTGAATCCCTTAAAAACAACATTATTGAAAAGGCGACAGACTTTGACCTAGGCCAGG
>JBBQMA010000303.1:0-4061 GCA_038328415.1 Chitinophagales bacterium
ATCAAGGCATCCACATCGTCATAGACATTCTCACGCGAGATGTAGCCATCCGCAATCCGCTGATCAATCGCCTGGCTATCCACTTCGGCCAGCACACCTACGGCACCAGTAATGATGGCTGCCAGTGCCTGGGCGCCGGACATGCCCCCTAAGCCCGAGGTGACATAAATGGTCCCTTTGAGCCCATCTTCCCCATGCCCATTCAGCCTGCCGGCATTTAACAAGGTGATGGTCGTGCCATGCACGATGCCCTGCGGACCGATATACATATAAGAGCCTGCAGTCATTTGCCCGTATTGGGTCACCCCGAGGGCATTGTATTTATTCCAGTCCTCTTTTTTGGAATAATTGGGGATCATCATTCCATTGGTGATGACCACACGCGGGGCCTCTGGATGGGACGGGAAAAGTCCCAGGGGATGACCGGAGTACATGACCAGTGTTTGTTCCTCCGTCATGGTAGCGAGGTATTGCATGGTCAACCGGTATTGCGCCCAGTTTTGAAAAACCGCCCCATTACCACCGTAGGTGATGAGTTCGTGCGGGTGTTTGGCAATAAGGGGATCAAGATTATTTTGAATCATGAGCATGATGGCAGCCGCCTGCGTACATCGCGCCGGATAATCGCTAATCGGACGCGCTTTCATCGTGTAGGTAGGGCGATACCGGAGCATATAGATCCGGCCGTACCGTTGCAGCTCACCTGCAAACTCAACAGCCAACAGGGCATGATGCGCTTCCGGAAAATACCGCAATGCATTGCGCACAGCCAGCACCTTGTCTGCTTTCGTCAAACCCTGAATATTCCGCTCCGGTGCGTGGCTGACGGTCATATCATATGCGGCGGCAGGCGGCAGTGCATTGGGAATGCCTTGAAGAATGGTTGCTCGGAAAGCTTCAAGTTCCATACGGCTGATTTTGGACAAAGGTAATAGGACGGAATAACTGTGTGTCCGTTTAATTCAAATAGAATGCATTTGCCTTTCGCTACTTTACCTTGGGGTATATGTTAAGTTTTCGGGTTCAACATACTTTTACACACTACTGTCCACAAGGATTTCGCTGCGAAATGATTTCAACTGATTATCAATGTATTGTATTACTAAAAAATGGACTAACGAAACCTACCCTGTTTAATCATTTTGTTGTTTCGTTGTTGGGTTATTTCGGTCGTTGGTGCCAAGCTCAAAGTTGGAAGGTGAAATTAACCACCAGCAGGTGATATGAGGATAGATCGAAAGTCTTTTGGTAGAAGGTCTTAATAACTAACCCCCAAGTTTGTTAGTACGAGTGTCTCTCGCGTACTGAAATATCTCGCAGGTGTCTCACCTGCTTTCGCTATGTTATTACACTTGTGTTAGCGCTGTGTGAACATTAGTTTTGGGCCAGCCCAAGACTAGATCTGAGAAAAAATTCCAGACACTTAACCAACACAATAGAATTAACACAACACTATCAATAAAAAAATTAATCACTCAATTCTTTATCGAATTCAAATACTAATTCAATACACCTGTACCTTTATCGCATCTGACCACAAGCCGGGCACCTCGGCTCGGAGCAGATAGGTACCTGCTGCCAGGTGCGTCGTTTGAAATGTATGTGATTGCAAATCGACATTTCTATCAACAGGAATAATCACCTGATCAACTAATCGCCCAATAAAATCATACAGTGCAAAGTGCACATACGAACTTGTTTGGAGTGGAATGCGCACTGAAGCCGTAAACGACCCGATGGCAGGGTTTGGTGTTGCAATCAACTCGTGGTCATTGTAGCCTCTGCTGATGGTGTCGCAAGGACTACCATAATCACGACCTAATCTTGTATTGGGAAAAATAGGCATATTAAGTCTGTAAAGTGATGGCGTACGCAGGCCACCATTCTCCACTTCACAAGCTATCCCTTTTTCATTGGGATGGTGCACGATATGAAGTGCATCACAATTATCATATACAAAATTATAGAGTTTACCGTCCGGCCCATGTACAAAAAATCCATATACCGGCGATCCAAAACTGCAGATACCACCCGTCACCTCGCCTACCGCCAACCGACTTGCCCAGGGATCAGGATCAGATAGTTCGAGTTGATAAATAATGGAACGAATTTCATGCTGGATATAACCTGTAAATGCGATATATAAAAAATTTCCATCCGGTGAAAATTCGCAAAATGCACTTTCACATTCATAGGGTTTAAATGGTGTTATTCGCTTGTAGGAAGTGAATGTACCCTGACAGCGATCAAATCCATACAGATGGATGCCACTAACTCCGTTAGACCTGGCCATACTCATTCCATCTCTTGAAAATGTCATGTTCCCGCCCCACGTTTTCCATTCAAAAGCAATTCCTGTACTGACCCAACCAAAGTCAAAAATTCCTTCTGGAGTGGCAAGCGCCCGATGATATTCGTTGGAGACAACGCCAGGAGATATAATCCACCAATCGCGACCATTACCATGTTTTACGGCCACTCCTGACTCCCCATCTACCTGGTTAGAAGTAATAATCTTTGATTCAGATATACTGATTTCATTATAAACACTAATTTTGTAATAACCATAACTTTTTGTACCTAAACCGGTCTTGGTTACTTCTTTATAAATATAATAATACAAAGAGTCATTCATCGCTAAAAAATAATTTCCATCCCCTGTAGGATATGAAATTTTAAGGCTACAAAATTCTAAACCGGCTTCACCTGGTATTACAGGATCAGGATGAGAAAATAGTTCAAACTCACTATTACTCATTCTGCATCCATTCGTAAGCAATAAAAGATTTCCATATGCATCCGAAATAACCTGCCCATTTGGTTGCATAGGAAACGCGTGAAGCAAAGAAGTCACCTCGGGGTAACCCTTGGAAAAATCAATATGGGTAATTCCTAAGCTTTCATTGGTATTTGATTTGCCATAACCAAAAATCCAATGATTATCATGAGATGGCTGTGCAAAACCCATCGGGAGCAGGAGAAAAACGAGCAGGCCCGGCAGGCCTGCTCGTTGGATGATCATCATTGTCCTAATCATGGATAATCACCTTTTGAACTACTGACTGACCATCCTCAAATAAAACCCGTAAAATATATGCTCCGATTAAGCCCTGAGGAATTTCCAATTGTTTTATATTCCCCCGTTGTATGGTCAAACGTCGTCCCATCATATCCATCAATTCCAGTTCATTGATTATTCTATGGTCTGGGATACTCAATTCAATCATTCGGCTGGCTGGTTGAGGCCATACTTTGATTTGGATAGGTTCACTCGCGTGTTGATGGAAAAGAGGAGAAAGCTGGCGGCTGCTTGTACATGTCGTATCTGTATCTCCCAGAAACGGGGAGGCTAATGTATCCGGCAACCATGATCGGGCTATCAATACTGCCTCTCCATATTCGTCATAACACAATCCTGCAATTTGCAATAAGGTATCGACTACTCCGGCAGATGGATTTGTTCTTCCTGCCTGGATTCGAAATAACATATCATACACATCCACCATAGCCTGCTCATGTGCAGCGGAGACAGTCATAGAGAGTAGATCGGTATGTGTATTCTGCAACTGATCAATTGCAACACTATCCCAGGTGGTTCGTAGTGCGCTTATAATATTTCGAATGGAGTCTACATTTTCGTTCAGTGTATGCTTTTGGTCGATCAGACTATCAGGCCAACTGTCAGGCGAATAGGTATCCAACAAACTATCCAATGCGGCCAGGCCTTCACTAAATTGGACTTCTATGGCGATTTGTGCTTCTATTAATTCCAGTGTAGCATCATCAGGGCCAGCGCCTATTGCTAATTCCTTTTCAAAATTAATAAAAGCCCATAAGTGGGAACTATCCATTTGCCCCAAAAATAACTGAGCTAAAGTACTTGTTGAAAACAAGGTATCGGACTGAATGCGATAAATTAACAACTTTCGGGCATGATCCAGGACTACAGTCGAAAACAAACTAGTATCCCCGGCTATGACCAAACTGTCATAAGGTGACAATACACCAGTTATAGATTTAATGGTACAATCTGCAAGTTCCGGGGCAGGAGGCAGACATTC
>JBBQMA010000304.1:0-4056 GCA_038328415.1 Chitinophagales bacterium
GGCTTATGCTTCAGCAAAAATATTTGTTGCTCCACTTTTCAAAGGTGCAGGGATGCAGAATAAGATACTTGAGGCCATGGCGATGCAACTACCTGTAGTAACCAGTTCCCATGTGAATACAGCCATAACAGCCGTTGAAAATGAGGAAATATTGATTGGTGATTCTCCCCGAATCATTTCGGACCAGGTTTTAAAACTTCTTCGAGATGAGGAATTTAGAAATCAAATTGCCTGCGCCGGGCATATCTTTGTCCAAAAGAACTATAGCTGGTCAGATAGTGTTAACCTGCTCATAGAAAAAGGATTCAAACCCACGTTAAAGCCATGATTAGTCACTCCACCCAGATTATCCAACTGAATTCCATTGAAGATGCACTTCAGGCATTCAAATCCGGTCAGGTTATCATCGTTGTAGACGACGAAGACAGGGAAAACGAAGGCGACTTTATCTGCGCTGCTGAAACGGTCACGCCCGAAATCATCAATTTCATGGCCACTCACGGCCGGGGCTTGATTTGTGCCCCAATTGATGAACAACGTGCAAACGAATTAGGGCTGGATTTAATGGTCAATAGAAACACAGCTCTTCATGAAACAGCTTTTACCGTATCTGTTGATTTGATCGGGCATGGATGCTCAACGGGTATTTCGGCCTATGACAGGGCTACAGGAATACGTGCTTTAACTAATTCGTCATTTACCGGTGTAGATTTTGCTCGTCCGGGCCACATTTTTCCACTACGGGCCAAAACAGGAGGTGTCCTTCGACGTACTGGCCATACTGAGGCTGCAATCGATTTGGCCAGACTTAGTGGTTTTTTTCCCGCAGGCGTGTTGGTTGAGATACTCAACGAAGATGGCACTATGGCCAGGCTTCCTCAATTAATCTCAATAGCTGAGAAATTTAATTTGAAGATCATTTCAATAGCTGATCTTGTGGCATACCGCCTTGAAAGAGAGAAACTAATCTTGAGGGAATATACCACGACTAACCTCTCCCCTATTGGAATGCTTACGTTTACTGCCTATTCTCAAATTACAACCGGTGATTTGCATCTCGCGATCCGGTACGGTAATTGGGAGGAAAATGAAGTCGTACCAGTAAGAGTTCAATCGGCATTGTCCTATGCTGAAATAAACCAGATACTAGACCCTTCACAATCGGATATCTTCAACTATATCCTGGAAAACTTCAAGATCCAAGGAAAGGGTCTTTTAGTCATCATGCATCATGAGGAAAAGCAACTTACTCTGGTGGAAAAACTGCAACAACTTGGCGGCCAGAATGCAAGCTTGGAGAATAAAATGGATCGAAAAGATTATGGAGTCGGGGCACAAATAATCCGCGACCAGGGTATAACCCGGCTTGCTTTATTGAGTGATTCACCCATTAAACGGATTGGACTCGAAGGCTATGGTTTAGAAATGGTTAGTTTCATTCCTCTCAAAACTGAAACCAATAACTAATCAGTTTTAAGGAACTAAAACCTAAAATTGACTTAGAAAAGACGACCTTAAAACGTTGGACACTGAACAACATTATCTTCAAATTCCCCCACAAAACCCAAGCTTATTTCAAAAGCTCCCCGACGGTAACTCAAATTGTTGATTCCAGAAATCCCGAGATCGTAACTCATACCAAGTAACATCCCGACGTATTCAATGCCCATAAACAGAGTAGCGGATTCTGCTACCACAGTACGTTGGACATCCCCCACTATCCGCGCCCAACCACCCGTATGAAGGGCAACACCTGAATAATCGTTCGTTAGAAAGCGAACATTAGCACCGGCATTAATTTCTCTGTGAGGCCCCTGTTGCAAATAATGGAGTCTGGGTGACAGATAGCTATTTCCTCCCATAGGAATAACCATTGACCCATGTACTTGATACCGCCTGTATAGTTTGCTGGTACCTCCTTGATCCTCAGGAAAAAACGAAATACCCGGCTCGTTCAGATGATGCATGGCCGCTCCAATTTGAAACAAAGCATTCCGGCGATAGACCCAACTATAATTTACACCCGCTGCTAGGTCACCAAATGTAATGTTATTTCCAGGTAAGGATTCAGCTGTAGGAAAGGTGTATCCGTCCTTTTGGTTGAATTGGTCCTGAAAGGTTAAATTGTTAAAATTAAGATTCCGTTGGGATATCCCACCCTGGAAGGCAGCACTTAGATATTGTGTGTTTTTGAAATTCAATGCCTTATGATAAGCAGCGCTCACATTGATCTCATTAGATGTGAAATCAAAATTTCTGACTTCATCCTTATAAAAAATTAGTCCGACACCAAACGCATCCTGATATTGACTGGCTTTGGGAACTCTGAATCTAAAATCCAGCGCTGTTGAAATTGTTGTAAAGGGCCGTTCAAGGGCAGCCCGCCACTGGTCACGATAGATTCCGGCAATTCGAAATCTACCACTGAAGGCTCCGGTCAATGCCGGATTCATAGTCAAGGGGGACGCATAAAATTGTGAAAAGTGTCTGTCCTGTCCCAAAACCCCAGACGGCGTTAATAATACCAGCGTGATTAAACACACACCAAGAAAAGATGGATAAACGTTCAAATTCATGTTGCAAAGTTACGTCATATCAACGAGCAAGTACAACATATGGTATGCTTGATCAGACGATCAGGTTATTACGGCAAAGGAAAGCCTGCCCTAATTAAATGATCCAACGTTCTGTGTTTATCATGGGAGATGGATAATTAACATCAAGCATCACACCATATTTTTGTTGATCCATTAGATCCATCATGTTTGGACTATGCACCATTGCTGAGGGTAGACCGATCAACTGAGGCAGCCAATAGCGCACGTAAACCCCTTCAGGGTCATATTTTTTTGCCTGAGTTAGAATGTTAAAATATCTATCGTCTCTGGGGTCATTCCCAATTCCGGCAACATAGTTCCAATTACCCCAATTGCTGCATGGATCGTAATCTATAAGTTTAGATTCAAAATATTCCGCCCCCATTTGCCAGTTAATGCCCAGATCTTTCACCAGAAAACTTGCAACAAGCTGGCGTCCTCTATTGGACATGAATCCGGTTTGGTTCAATTCCGTCATGTTTGCATCGATTATTGGAATCCCTGTTCTGCCATTTGCCCAAGCAGAAAATAATTCTTTATCATCCGTTAGCATCAAATTGGGCCTTCTTTTAATGCCTCCCTTTAAGAAAAGGGCATTCCCATGCTTCTTGCCATTTAGTCTGAAGTAGTCTCGCCATAGTAACTCTAAATAAAAAGCATTGGTGTGCTCACTGGCCCCTTGTTCATGTTCATAACGTTTCAGTACATGGTAAATCATTTTCGGGGACAAACACCCTTGAGCTAGCCATCGTGAACACCTCGATGAGAAATCCGATCCAACCATCCCATTTCGTGTCTCTTTGTAGGTCGAAATACCGTTTTTTTGCCAAAAAAAATAGTCTAATCTCTCCAACCCCACATCTTCACCGCCAATAAATTCAAAATGATCTGATCCATCATTTCGAGTTACTACGCCATAGGGTTCTGAATTCGGCAAATCGCCCAAATCAAACTTATCCGATATCCAGGGAATATAATCTGGGGTGGGCAATGGCTCCCGAATGGGTACGATACGGTCCACTTCTTTTTTAAACTGGGTGAATGTATCAGGGGTATGGGATATTGGAAATGGAAGATCCTGGGTATAAAACAACATTTTACCTCTATTATACCTAATTTCCAACCCTATGGTCCAAAGTTTCTTTTCTAGCTCCTCCTGAACCCTGACTTCTTCAAATGTACGTTCACGGTTACAACAAATCCAACTTACTTTTAGAGTTCTTGACAATTCAAAGAGTACTTCTTCAGGTTTACCAACCCTAATTATTAGATCTGAACCTTTTTTTTGCAAATTTCGCTTAAGATTTAATACAGATTGCCAGATGAACCGTCTACGATGTATATCTATCTTGGGAAAACCAAACCTGGTTTTCCCAAGATAGAGTCGCTCATCAAAAACATATACAGGAATCACCTTATCGGCGTGATTTAGCCCATCCCACAGCGCCTCATTGTCATG
>JBBQMA010000305.1:0-4056 GCA_038328415.1 Chitinophagales bacterium
TATTTTCCTGATCAAGGTAGCGCTTAGACCCCTCCCTTCTGTGAAGGATTAGTCTTGAATTGTCTTTTTACTGTGCTGAAGATGTGCACATTTAAAATGGACTTCAAGGCGGCCTATTATGTCAGGTTTTGTCCAATCAAAGCAGGAGCCAGATGTTCCATGCAATATAAGCATCCAATGACATCAACATCCGTGTATCAAAAATGAGCTTTGATCGAATATCTTCTTAAGAAAATGTTAAGAAAATAACCTTTCATTGGGATTCCCGTTTATTGCAGACTGATTTGAAAACAATGCTACGCTACAACTTTCTCTTTTTCCTTATTATAGCACCTTTTGCCCTATTTGCTCAAATGCCTGGCAGACCAAGAAATGCAACACCATCTATAAAGGGCACAATAAAAGGGACCCTTGTAGATAGTATAACACAAGCACCACTGGAATATGCTTCTGTCGTTCTGACGCTTCCCGGTGGCAAAATGCTGGATGGGCAAATCACCGATGAAAAAGGCCAGTTCCGCTTTCGCGATGTCAATACCTCCACCTACGAGCTACAGGCCACGTTTATAGGTTATGATCCCAAAATTACAAGAGGGGTGACAACGACACCTGCGAAACCTGACCTGGATCTTGGAAAGATTGTTTTAGTTTCGCAAGGCGTCAATCTGGACGAAATTGTAGTTACAGAAGAATCCCCAGTCATGGAATCCAAAATTGACAAGCTTGTTTATAACGCCGACAAGGACATCACCAACCTGGGTGGCGATGGTGCCGATGTGTTGCGTAAGGTGCCTTTACTTAGTGTGGATCTCGATGGAAATGTCAGCCTGCGTGGCAATAACAATGTGCGGATATTTATCAATGGCAAGCCCTCCTCGATGTTTGCAGGCAACGTTGCAGATGCGCTGAAGAGTCTTCCCGGCGATCAGATTAAATCCGTCGAAGTCATTACTACACCCACCGCCCGCTATGATGGCGAAGGGAGCACAGGCATCATTAATATAATCCTCAAAAGACCTGAAATGCAGGGCCTGACCGGATCGGTCAATGCCAGCCTTGGAACCAGGTCCAATAACGCCGATGTGAACATTGCCAGTGCGCGCGGTCGGTTTGGCTTAAATGCCTCTGCAGGCACCCGTTTTACCTGGTATCGCCCAGGCACACAATCCTTTTATCGTAAAGACGACCTGGCTAACGACTTTACACGGGTATTAGAACAATCTGGCAATGCACGCTCAGCCTGGCGCGGATTCAATGGTTCCATTGGGGCCTTTTATGACTTCAATGCCTACTCCAGCCTGAATTCTAATATCCGGATTAACGGCAACCAATTTGTAAAAGATGGTCGAACAAATTCCTTGTTTGATGACCCTTCCTTAGGGCTTTATCAAGAATATAGTCGCTTCAACGATGATGTAAATCTTGGGGCCGGTATTGACTGGACTACTGATTACCGGCACACCTTCGCCGGCAACAAGGAAAAGGAATGGTCCGTATCCTATCAGTTGAGTACACGTTTTAGCGATGAATCGACCATGATTGATCAAACAGGTGATCCGCTGCTGCTCATTCATCAAAATAATGACAATCTTGGTCTGAATCTGGAACATATCCTACAGACGGATTATATTCATCCATTTACTCCGGCCATAAAATTGGAGACAGGATTAAAGGCAACCCTTCGTCGTATGGAAAGCGATTTTAATTATGCGAATTTTGACGAAGGAACGGATGAATTTGTTCGCGATCCAAACACAAGCGGCTCATTTAATTATCGCCAGGATGTAGGTGCAGCCTATGCCAGTTTGAATGTCAAATTATCGGATAAATATGATCTCATCGCAGGAGCCCGATATGAATACACTGCCATAGAGGGAGAAGCAGTCAATGGGGAGCAGCCATTTACAAATAATTACGGTAGTCTTTTACCCAGCGCAATTATTGCCCGAAAATTCGGTCCGTTCACCAGTTTAAAAATATCCTACAGCCAGCGCATCCAACGCCCGGGTTTGCGTTATATCAATCCTTATCAGCAACTCAGCGACCCACGCAATATAACTATTGGCAACCCGGGTCTTTTGCCGGAATTAACTAATCAGGTCGAATTGAATTATGGCACATTTGTAAAAGGCAGCGTCGTCAATGTATCCGTTTATTATCGCAATACGGAAGATATTATTGAAAACTTCCTCATCATCAATACCAATGGGGCAAGCATAAATACCTACCGGAATATTGGCCAGAATGATGCTATTGGGGCCAACTTCTTCGGTACAACATCCTTCTTTAAAAAGAAATTTACCGTTAGGGGTAGTTTTGATATATTCTCCTACCAATCTGCCGCAACGATAAATGGGGAGGAGTTATCCAACCAGGATATTAACTGGAATAGTTTCATGACGTTGTCCTACGATTTTGGCAAAGGATATAAAGCAGAGATGTTTGGTATGTTCCGTTCGCAACAGACGACACTACAGGGACGGATACCATCCTTTTGGATATACAGTTTTGCATTCCAAAAAGAAATTGCCAAAAAACTTTCAATTGGCCTGACTATTGTCGAACCCTTTAATCTGAATAAATCATTTGCGACCAATCTCACCGGACCAACATTCCGTCAGGAAAGCAATTTTTCGGTACCCTTCCAGAGTTTTGGCGTCAATGTCCGTTATGCCTTTGGTAAATTGGAAAGCCGCACATCCTCCCGCAAGTCAAAAGTGAAGAGCGATGACCTGAAAGGTGGTGAAGACAATAATTTTTAGTTATTAATCCCAGCTTCCTAAACGAGTTGGCTTACGTTGCCAGCGAAGTCTTTACCCATTTCCAGGCACTAATTTGGTACATTTGAAGATGGAATAATAGCCGTATTGTTGTCCCATCGAAAACAAAACGTACATGACGGAGGTGACCTTTAAAGGATTGACTAATGCTGAAGTAGAGGCAAGCCGGCTGCAACATGGTGCCAATAGCAATGTAACCCGGAAGAAAAATCGATTGTGGGAAGTGTTATTAGAGATCATTTCCGAACCGCTTTTCCTAATCCTGGTCTGTACCTCTTTGATCTATTTTGGCCTGGGTGCCTTTGAGGAAGGAATAATCATGTTGGTGGCCCTGCTTTTGGTAGCAGGCATTTCATTGTTCCAGGAAAACCGCAGCCGGAGTGCCATGGACAAACTTAGACTGGAGTCCGGACCCCATGCCAAAGTCATCCGTAATGGGCAATCCACACGCATTCCAACAGAACAAATCGTAATAGGTGACATCCTGGTACTGGAAGATGGCACCATAATTCCGGCAGATGCGCAGGTGCTGAATCTGCATGATTTCGCTGTTAACGAAAGTATCCTCACCGGCGAATCACTGCCCGTCCTGAAAAGTGTGGATCAGGATACCAACCAACTATTTCAAGGCACGATGGTGCTCTCGGGATCCTCTGTAGCACAGGTCAATGCCATCGGAGCACACACGGCTTTTGGGAAAATTGGCACCTCGCTGGAATCCATAGATTCCGTCAAGACCCCACTTCAAATCCAAATCAGGTCATTCATTCGCTCCATGGTTGGCTTCGGCATCATTGCATTTTTAGTTGTATGGGGGCTGCACTATGTAATTTATGGCAACCTGCTTCAGGGACTTTTACAAGGGCTCACATTGGCAATGTCCATCCTGCCCGAAGAAATACCTGTAGCATTCAGCACCTTCATGGCCCTTGGTGCGTATCACTTGTATAAAAAGCAGATAATTGCTCGTACACCACACACCGTCGAGACCCTTGGTGCTGCCACGGTGATCTGCGTCGACAAGACAGGTACGTTGACTGAAAATCATATGACCATCGTAGCAATTTATTCGTTGAAGGACGATAAGCTCTATGATTATCTCAGTACGCCCGGCCCGTTCAATGATGTGTTAGAATATGCGATGTGGTCCTCCGAAATACAGCCATTTGATCACATGGAAAAGGCTATTCATGAAATCTATCAAGCTACGGTACCCGAGGACAAAAGGCCGGATTTCAAAATGGTCCATGAATATCCCCTCGGAGGTATTCCCCCT
>JBBQMA010000306.1:0-4048 GCA_038328415.1 Chitinophagales bacterium
GAACTACCTCGGCATCCTCATGGAATGGATTGAAGATCATTGACCTTTCCCAGCTTGTGAGCAGAGAAACGCTGGGATGGCTACTTTTGCACCTGCAATCCACCATTCAATGACCACTGCAGATTATCAGGTTATACTCCCATCGTTACCGGATGAACCCGGAATCTACAAGTACCTTTCAGAAGATGGGACTATCCTGTATGTCGGTAAAGCAAAAAATCTAAAGCGTCGAATCGCTTCTTATTTCGGAGAGAAAAAACAGCAGTATTACAAAACCAGACTCATGGTGCGTGCTGCCCAGCGGCTGGAATATACCATTACAGAAAGTGAACACGATGCCTTGCTCCTCGAAAACACCCTGATTAAAAAACATCAACCCCGTTATAATGTCAGCCTCAAAGATGATAAAACGTATGCCTACATCTGTATTAAAAAAGAACGATTTCCAAGGGTTTTTTTTACTCGCAGGGTGATCCGTGATGGATCCACCTATTTTGGACCCTATACGTCCAAACCGAGGATTAATATCATTATGGAATTGATTAAAAAACTATTCCCCCTTCGCACTTGCACGCTTAATCTGTCGCCGGAAAATATTAGGGCCGGCAAGTTCAAAGTTTGCTTGGAATATCATATCAAAAACTGTTTGGGTCCTTGTACGGGTCTGGAATCGGAAGAAGCCTACCAGGAAAAAATTCAACAGATTAAAAATATTCTATCCGGGCATTTTCGTGAAGTAAAAAAACATCTGCAGGTCCAACTTGATCAATGTATAGAAGATCTAAAATTTGAGCAGGCGCAAATCATTAAAGATAAGCTGGATGCCTTTGAAGATTATCATAGTAGGTCTGTTGTTGTAAATCCTGATATTCGAGATGTGGATGTTTTTTCTATTGCCGCAGACGATAAATCGGCATATGTTAATTATTTAAAAGTGATCAATGGCGCAGTTATAAATACCATAACACAGGAGTTGACAAAAAATCTCGATGAAGAACATGAAGACCTTTTAATTATTGCCATGCAGCATCTTCGTGAAAAATATAACAGCATAACCAAAGAAATTATAGCGCCATTCCCGGTAAACTATTTTGAAACGGATGTAAAAATTACGGTCCCTCAGCGGGGCGACTATAAGAAGCTGCTGGAAATGTCCCAAAAAAATGTGGATTATTTTTTACTCCAAAAGCGGCAGCAGGCAATCAACAGTATCAAGAAACAAACGCCGGCAGAACGAATTCTTTCGGCTTTGAGGGATGCGTTGCATATGAAAGAAATGCCGCTGCATATTGAGTGTTTTGACAATTCCAATATTCAGGGAAGTCATCCGGTTTCGTCGTGTGTAGTATTTAAAAATGCGCGACCAAGTAAAGCCGATTACAGGCATTACAAGGTAAAAACAGTAGAAGGGCCCAACGATTTTGCCAGCATGGAGGAAGTGGTCTACAGGCGGTATAAGCGACTGGTGGAAGAAAAGCAACCCTTGCCACAACTCATCGTGATCGATGGAGGCAAAGGCCAATTGTCGGCTGCGGTGAACAGTCTTAAAAAGCTGGATTTATATGGCCAAATGGCAATAGTAGGCATTGCCAAACGACTGGAGGAAATTTATTTTCCTGAAGATCCCCTGCCATTATATATCAATAAAAAATCAGAGGCCCTGAAAGTCATTCAGCAGGCTCGGAATGAGGCCCACCGATTTGCGATCACTTTCCATCGTAATTTGCGATCGAAAGCTTTTCTCAAAACCGAATTGACGGAAGTGCCCGGTGTGGGGGAAAAAACAGCCGAAAAATTATTGAAACACTTTGGCTCGGTCAAAAAGATGATGGCAGCCGGACAAGATGCCTGGGCTGAGACTGCCGGCACCGCCATTGCAGAGAAAATGGCAACCTATTTCTTTGGCGAGCAGGCAGGCGCGGAGGAGGAATGATTTTGGATTTCTGATGTGGGGTAATGACAATAAGGACAAAAAAATCAGATAAAATTCCTCCAAAAAATTACTTTTGAACCGAATCTATTTTTAACCCAAATTTTTACATCATGGTTCAGCGCATTTTATTGGTATTCCTGTCCTCTTTGCCCATCTTTGCTCAGGCACAGGTCCCGGAGGATCCTAATGAGGCACTAAAGCAAAACACCATCTTTTTTCTTGAACAGGGGTTTCCCGCGGAACGGTATACCTATGACAACGAACAAATAAATTTACCACTCTTTCAGAGCCTAAAGTATGAACGATCAAGGAAAAGTTGGAATACATTCGGCTACGTAGCACTTGGAATGGGCGCAAGCGGAATTGGATTCGGAGCTCTCTTAATGCCAAATAAAAAAAGAACTACCGGAGATGATTTTCAGGAATTTTTCGCTTCCACGTTCCTCCTCGGGGGTGCGCTTTGGACAGCAGCCTCTATTCCCATATTTCTGAATGCAGCCTCAAAAACTAAAAAACGGGATGCGGCCATTCTGAAAGCTAAAGTAATCCATGCCGGATTATTGGATTAATGAACCGATTTGAGGTTATGAGGAGGTTATGAGGTTATGAGTTGAAATGTTGAATCGTTTAGCGTTTAGATTATTGGTAGAACTGTAGAACCGGAGAACGTTGAAATGTTTAGCGTTTAGTGGGATTCAGCTTTGGTTCTTGGTCATGATTTTAAATCCTAGGTCTACTGTCACTGATGGCAGGGTATCGCGGGGTGTAGCGGGATGATTGGGGGGGGAATTATTTCGATCAGACCCTCCATTCTACGTTCTGCAATGCCAGATCGTCATGACGCTACGGTCTTGATGTTCAGTCTTCGGTCTTTATGGGGTTATTCGTTTATTCGTTGAAGTGTGTAAGTGTTGAAATATTTATGAGGCTTGCCTACCGTCGCGAGGCCAGGTAGGTTATGAGGTTATTCGTTTATGGGGGTTTAGCGTTTAGTGGGATTTAGAGTTTAGGTCTTCCGAGCCCAACCATCACCCGACATCACCCGCGACACCCTTAACAACCTCTCTGTCCCTGTTCGTTGTCTCTTTGATCGAAACAACCTGCCTTGCTGCCACTTATGATCAAAAGTGGTGCCCCGCTCAACTTCTCCCCAGCCAGGCAAGGGCGCTTTTACTCAGCAGCCAGGCTTTAGTATCATCATCGTATTCCGTGATGGAATGGATGAGTTGCCCCGGTTCCAGTTCGCCGAGTGGGAAGGGGTAATCTGTGCCGAGGGCAACTTTCTCCCGACCTACCAGGTCAACGATCAGCCGCAACATTACCGGATCATGAACGAGGGCATCGAGCCAGAATTTGCCAAGATATTCCCTTGGATTTACGGGGTTGTCAACGGCCACCAGATCAGGTCGCACATGGTAGCCATGCTCGATGCGACCTATCGTAGCCGGAAATGAACCACCTCCATGGGCAAACGCCACCCGCAGTCCGGGAAACTTATCGAATATGCCGCCAAAAATCATCGAACAAATGGCCAGACTGGTCTCGGCAGGCATGCCCACGAGCCAGGGCAGCCAGTATTTGGTCATCTTATCCTTGCCCATCATATCCCAGGGGTGTACGAATAAGGCCACGCCCAGTCGCTCACAGGTCGCATAAAACGGATAAAATATCGGATCATTCAGGTTCAGGTCATTGACGTGTGAACCGATTTCAATGCCTGCCATCCCCAGCTCGAGCATGCATCGCTCCGTCTCCCGACAGGATAGTTCGGGATCCTGCATCGGCACCGTGCCCAATCCAATAAAGCGGTCGGGATAACGATCCACAACACCGGCAATATGATCGTTGAGAAAACTAGACACCTCCAGCGCATCCACCGGCTTGGAATTATAACTGAATAGCACGGGTATTGTCGACAGCACCTGTATATCCACGCCATGCCGGCCGCAGTCGCGCAGCCGCGGTTCGGGATCCCAGCAATTATCTTGCACCTCCCGAAAAAACTTGTCATCCATCATCATCTTTGCACAACAGGGCTTATGATGATCTAAATGGATGAAGCCGCCGTAGCCGAATTTTTCGCTCCAGCGAGGCATTTCGCCTGGCATTATGTGG
>JBBQMA010000307.1:0-4044 GCA_038328415.1 Chitinophagales bacterium
ATGCGAGTGGGTTTGAGGAAATTGCAGCCATGCGCTCTTTCTGCTTCAAATATGAGGTGATTATGGTCCTTAAGGGAGCGAACACTAAAATTTGCTTTCCAAATGGACATCTTTATTTCAACCCGACCGGTAATCCTGGCATGGCTTCTGCTGGCAGCGGAGATGTATTGGCAGGTGTGCTTACTGGCTTACTCGCCCAGGGTTACAGTCCGGAGGATAGCGCACTCATTGGAGTATATATACATGGACTTGCAGGTGATATTGCTCTTGAAACAGAAGGTGCTTGCGAATCACTCATCGCCAGGGATATAATCCATAATTTGGGAAAAGCATTCCGCTTGATCAAAGAGTCATGCGATGGATAAAGAAAAAATAGTTGTTTTAACCGGTGCAGGTATTAGTGCCGAGAGCGGAATCATGACATTCAGAGATGCCGGTGGGCTTTGGGAAGGGCATGATATTCAAGATGTGGCTTCACCCCAGGGTTGGGAAAAAAATAAAAATCTGGTCCTGGATTTTTACAACAAGCGTAGACGCCAATTGCTTGAAGTCATACCAAATGCCGCTCATCATGCACTTGTGGAATTAGAAAACAAGTATGATGTCACCATTGTAACTCAAAATGTTGATGATTTACACGAACGGGCAGGTAGTTCAGAGATCATACATTTACATGGTGAATTAAAAAAAGTAAGAAGCACAGGAGATGCATCACTTATTTATCCCTGGGATGGGCCACTCCATTCCGACAATACATGTGAGATGGGATGCCAGTTGCGTCCGCATATTGTCTGGTTTGGCGAGGACGTGCCATTGATCCATATGGCGATTCAAAAAGTAAAGCTTGCGAATACATTTATCATAATTGGAACGTCCATGCAAGTTTATCCGGCGGCTAGTCTTATCCACTATGTCTCTAGTGAAACAGATCTCTATTATATCGATCCTAACCCTGAAGAGGGATTACTCAGACATTTTCCAGGATTAACTTTAATAACAGATACCGCCTGTAACGGTGTAATGTCTTTAGTGGAAAACCTGTTAAAAAGAACAGGTGGCATCAGTGTTGACTGATACCACCCGGAAAACAGAGGAAAAGAAAAACATTTATCACCCCTGACACATAATACAACCCGGATCATCCAGGCTGCAGGCCTTGCTTTCAGACTGTAATTCCTCAGCGGCCAAAAGTTGCTGCGATGGGCCTGACACACCCACTGATGAATCATCAGCGGCAAACCGTCTTTGGTGTTTTTCATCAAGTGTAAACTTGATAGGATCGACGGCTGCTTTAGTGCGGAGGTAATACATGCCTGTTTTAAGGCCTTTTTGCCAGGCGTAAAAATGCATTGATGATAGCTTGCCAAAATTGGGATTTTCAACAAAAAGGTTAAGACTTTGGCTTTGACAGATGAAAGCGCCTCTGTCGGCAGCCATGTCTATAATCGCCTTCATGCTGATTTCCCAAGTTGTTTTATAGAGATCTTTAATGGTATCCGGAATCTCAGGAATGTCCTTCACAGAACCATTTGAGGCCATTAATCGCTGACGCATATCTTCATTCCACATGCCCAAACCGATAAGGTCTTTTAGCAAATGTCTGTTAACAATGATGTATTCGCCTGATAGTGTTCTCCTTGTAAAAATATTAGAGGTATAGGGTTCAAAACATTCATTATTGCCCAAAATCTGAGAAGTCGAAGCCGTTGGCATTGGCGCGAGCAAGAGGCTATTTCTTAGTCCATGCTGTTTAACTTTTTCCTTTAGTGCATCCCAATCATACCGATTGGACGGCTGGACGCCCCACATATCGAATTGGAGTACGCCTTTACTTGACGGTGATCCCGGGAAGGATTGGTATGCACCTTGCTCTTGTGCCATAATACAGGACTCTGAAACGGCAGCATAATAAATGGTCTCAAATATTTGCTTGTTCAATGTTCTTGCTTCCGCACTGTCAAATGCAAATCGCATCAGTAAAAATGCATCCGCCAATCCTTGTACGCCGATACCTATCGGCCGATGACGCATATTTGAATTACGCGCTTCAACTATAGGATAGTAGTTGATGTCAATAATTCGATTCAGATTGCGCGTCAATACACGAGTAATCTCTTCCAATTTGGCAAAATCATAGATACGGTCTTCATTCACAAATTTGGGAAGACTAATTGAACCCAGATTACAGACAGCAACTTCATCTGGTGAAGTATACTCCATGATTTCAGTGCACAGGTTGCTACTTCTGATCGTGCCGAGGTTTTGCTGATTTGACTTTTTATTGGCCGCATCTTTATAAAGAATATATGGAGTGCCCGTTTCAATCTGCGATTCCAGAATTGCGAACCAAAGTTCCTGGGCTTTAACTACTTTACGAGCCCTACCCTCTTCTTCATACCGGTGGTAAAGTGCTTCAAATTCACCGCTATGACAATCATAGAGCCCTGGAGCTTCGTTTGGACAGAACAGCGACCATTGACCATCCTCTCTCACTCGTTCCATGAAAAGATCAGGGATCCACATGGCATAAAAAAGGTCACGTGCCCTCATTTCTTCCTTTCCATGGTTCTTTTTAAGATCAAGAAAATCGAAAACATCAGCGTGCCAGGGCTCGAGATAAACGGCAAAGGCTCCTTTCCGTTTACCGCCTCCCTGATCTACATATCTGGCTGTGTCATTGAACACACGCAGCATAGGTATAATACCATTGGAACTGCCCCCTGTGCCCCTGATATAACTGCCCGTTGCACGTACATTGTGAAGACTTAGGCCTATGCCTCCAGCTGATTGACTGATTTTGGCGCAACGACTAAGCGTTTCGAATATCCCGCTGATACTGTCATCTGTCATAGACAACAGAAAACATGAACTCAATTGTGGCTTAGGCGTACCTGCATTAAACAATGTGGGTGTAGCATGGATAAACCACTTTTCGGACATCAAATGGTAGGTCTTAATGGCCTCTTCAATATGCTCACCATGTATGCCCACAGAAGCTCTCATGAGTAGATGTTGTGGCCGTTCCACAACTTTGCCGTTCATTCTCAGCAGATACGAACGTTCCAATGTTTTGAATCCAAAATAATCAAAGTCATAATCTCTGTCATAAATCACTGCAGAGTCCAGAAGGTCTTTGTGCTTCTGGACAATCTCATAGGTATCATCCCCTATAAGTCCGGCTTTTTGCCCTGTTTTGGGATCGATATAATGGTATAGATCTTTTATTGTATTAGAAAATGACTTGTCCGTACTCTTATGTAGATTGGATACAGCTATCCGTGCAGCGAGTAATGCATAATCGGGATGCAGTGACGCCATGGAAGCCGCAGTCTCAGCTGCCAGGTTATCCAACTCCGTAGTTGGCACGCCATCATACAATCCCTGGATGACTTTTTTTGCAATCTCAATCGGCTCTACATATTTTTGAGAAAGACCGTAACACAGCTTTTTTATTCTGGCTGTAATCTTATCGAAACTGACGACTTCAGATTTACCGCTTCTTTTTACAACTTGCATGGACATGGGCAACTATTTTATTTTCATTTTGTGGACGTTTAACTTAATGCACTTAAAATTCTTCTTCAAGTGAAAAAACCTGTTTGTCTCTTTGTGACAGTACACCTGATTTTTGGTAATCACCGACCCTCTTTTCAAAAAAGTTGGTTTTGCCTTGTATGGAAATGAGATCCATCCATTGGAATGGATTTTCCGCATTATATACTTTGGGACTTCCCAATGACTGGAGTAACCGATCGGCAACAAATTCAATATACTGGCACATGAGGACCGCGTTCATGCCTATCAGATCGACGGGAATAGCATCACTGACGAACTCCTTCTCAATTTCCACTGCATTTGTAATTATCGCCTGCAGCGTTTCTTGATCGAGTTTATTGTTGACGTGGTTGTTGTAAAGCAAGCAGGCAAAATCACAATGCATGCCCTCATCTCTTGAGATAAGTTCATTCGAAAAGCTTAGACCTGGCATCAGACCTCGCTTTTTCAGCCAAAAAATGGAGCAGAAGGATCCAGAAAAAAAGATAC